>CAYIRV010000111.1:0-6000 GCA_964365865.1 uncultured Thermodesulfobacteriota bacterium
TGGAGTACGGCATGCCGCCGACCGCCGGAGAGGGCATAGGCATAGACAGGCTCGTCATGCTCCTTACCAATTCGGCCTCCATACGGGATGTAATCCTGTTCCCGCTTCTGAAGCGGGTTTAGATATTTTGGTGGGCAGTGCCCACCCTACAAGGCTTATTTATGTCATACGAACTCTTCATAGGTCTCCGCTACCTCAAGGCAAAGAGGAAGCAGGCGTTCATATCGGTCATCACATTCATATCCATCCTCGGCATAACCGTGGGGGTGACGGCGCTCATCATAGTCCTTTCCGTCATGGCCGGCTTCGAGGAGACCTTGCGGGAAAAAATCCTCGGCATAAACGCGCATGTGGTCGTCATGGGCTTCGGCGGAGGAATCAGCGACTACCAGCGGGTGGCGGATGAGATTAAATCAGTGGACGGCGTGACGGGCGTAACGCCGTTCACATACAGCCAGGCCATGCTCTCATCTGACGGCGGGGCGACCGGTGCGGTGCTCCGGGGGCTGGACTTAAAGACAGCCGGGGATGTTACCATGCTGCCGGAAAAAATCAAGGAAGGCTCGCTCCAAGGCATAAATCTCCCGCTCGGCGGAGTTGACAAGGACAAGCTTCCGGGCCTCGCCGTAGGGAGCGAAATGGCAAAGCACCTCGGGCTCGCGGTCGGGGACCGTGTAAGCGTCATCTCCCCCATGGGGACCATGACGCCGGCCGGCCCTGTGCCCAGGGCCGCCTCGTTCGAGGTAAGCGCGATTTTCGAGCTCGGCATGTACGAGTTCGATTCGACCATGGCGTTCATCTCCATAGAGAACGCGCAGAAGTTCTTCAGGCTCGGGGCCTCGGTCACGGGCATCGAGGTCAAGATCGCGGACATATACAATGCGGGCAATGTCTCAACGGACATAATAAACAGGCTCAAGGGTTCATACTGGGCAAGGACATGGATGGACATGAACAAGAACCTGTTCTCGGCCCTCAAGCTCGAAAAGGCGGCCATGTTCATAATCCTCACCCTCATAGTGCTTGTGGCGGCGCTTAACATCATAAGCACCCTCATAATGGTAGTCATGGAAAAGGGGAAGGACATAGCCATACTCAAGAGCCTCGGGGCAACGAGAAGCTCTATCATGAAGATATTCATGATAGAAGGGATTATCATAGGGTTTGCAGGCACGGCATTCGGCTCGGTTATCGGGGTAGTATCGGCGCTGAACCTCGAACATATCGTCGCCGCCGTGGAACGGCTCTTTGACTTCAAAATCCTCGCCCCGAGCGTTTACTATATAGACAAGCTCCCGTCCAAGGTCGAGCCCCTGACCGTGCTTCTCATTGTGGCGGTTTCATTAAGTATAAGCTTTCTCGCTACCATTTATCCTTCGTGGCAGGCATCCCGGCTCGACCCGGTCGAGGGCCTGCGCTACGAGTGAGGCGCTTATGAGCGGCATTGACCCGGCTACAGCCGCGGTTATAAAGGACAAGGCAGAGGCGCTTTTCGCAAAGGGCCGGGTTCAGGAGGCCGCCTCGGCGTACGAGAGCATAAGAGCCTGCGGGGACAAGGACCCGAGGATTTATCTCCGCCTCGGGGACATATTAAGAAAACTCGGGGACACCGAGGCCGCGCTTCTGAACTACAAGAGCGCGGCCGAGAGCTTCGCGCGGCTCGGATTCACCATAAAAGCGGTCGCAGTATGCAAGATGATGCTGACGATAGACCCGTCGCTTGCGGAGATACAGCAAAAAATCACCAAACTCTGCGCAGGCAAAAAGGCCGGCGAGGATGAAAAGCCCCTTTCCCGGTCAGAACCGGAGACTCAACCGGAAACCGCTCAAGCTGATTCCAGTCCGGAGGAAGGCCCTCTTGTCGAGCTCTCTCCCCTGCCGCGCACTCCTCTTTTTTCCGACTTTACCGAGGACGAATTCCTCGAGGTCGTAAAAAAAGCCCGCTCGCGGGAGTTGGCGCCAAGTGAATACCTGTTCCACGAAGGCGACAGGGGGGATTCCATCTATTTCGTGGCCGAGGGAGAGGTCGAGGTCGTGGGCAGGGCCAAAGACGGCAGTGAGGCCATCGTCTCCACGCTCAGGGAGGGCAATGTATTCGGCGAGTTCGGGTTTTTCTCGAACGCCAAGAGAAGCGGCGGGGTGAGGGCAACGGGCAAGGCGTCGGTCTTGGAGCTTACCAAGCAGGACCTCGATGAAATCATATTGAAGCACAAAAGGGTCGAGTCCGTGCTCTTCGACTTCTACAAGGAAAGGGTCGTTGACAGGCTCATGGCCCTGTCGTCCATATTCTCCCCGATGGACGCGCCCGGAAGAAAGGACATACTTAACCGGCTTACGCTCGTCCGGTTTTTGAAAGACGCCAAGGTGATGAGGCAGGGCGAGACCGGGGACACCATGCACCTTATAAAGGAAGGCCGGGCATCGGTGACGGTCTCCGGCAAGGACGGCTCGGCCGTGCCCGTAGCCGAGCTTAAGGAAGGCGACTTCTTCGGCGAAATCGCCCTTGCCACCAACAAGCCGAGGACCGCGGATGTGACGGCTCTTACGGATATGGTCCTCGTGGAGTTCTCTAAACCCGTCATAAGGGATGTGCTCGCGAGATACCCGAAGATTAAGGAACTCCTCGCGGCAGTCATCAAGGAGCGGGTGTCCGACGCGCTTACGGCAAGGGAGAAGGGCGCCCCGCTCATATAGCCGGTGATATGGAACTTATAACGTTAAAAGGGCTTTACAAGAGTTACGGCAGAGCGGGCACGGAGGTCGAGGTCTTGAACTGCATAGACCTGTGCCTGAAAAAAGGCGAAACAGTGGCCGTAGTCGGGGCCTCCGGCGTTGGCAAGTCAACGCTTCTCAACATAATGGGCGCGCTCGACAGGCCGTCAAAAGGCACGGTCTTATACAACGGCAGGCCCATAAACGGGCTTGACGACAGAAAGCTCGCGTCATTGAGGAACAGGTCCATAGGGTTCGTCTTCCAGTTCCATCACCTGCTCCCGGAGTTCACGGCGCTCGAAAATGTCATGCTCCCGGCCCTCATAGGAGGCGCGGGCAGGGCAGAGGCCAAGGAAAAGGCAGAGGGGCTTTTAAAAGAGGTCGGCCTCGGGCAAAGGCTCAACCACAAGCCCGGCGAGCTTTCAGGCGGCGAGCAGCAGCGGACGGCCATAGTCCGCGCCATTATCCAGTCGCCTGAGGCCGTGCTTGCGGACGAGCCCACAGGCAACCTCGACACAAAAACAGCCGACGAGGTATTCGAGGTGCTCCTGCATCTCAACAGGGCCTTTGGCACGGCCCTCGTGGTGGTCACACACAACGAAAGGCTCGCCTCCCGCATGTCGAGAAGGCTCAATATGGTGGACGGCAGGATATACGAAGGGTAAACCGGTTATCGGCTTTACCGATAACCGTTCAGGGGGGCATCTAAGTTTTGAGGTTCTTAAGATTAACTTTTGTTCTTACGGCTATTTTGACTGTGTTTGTCCTTAACGGCCCGGCGAGCGCTGGGCGGCAAAAGATACGGGTGCTTATGCCGCCTTTTGATGCGCCCGGGGATGCAGCCGCGTCATCAAGGCTCAGGAGGGATGTGATGGAATCCCTCGCAACCGGCCTTGCCGCAATAGGCGCAGAGATAGCGGGCATCGAAGAGCTTAAGGAGCTTGTCCTCAAAGAGGGCGTTATTGCCTTTACAGAGGAGCGCGCCTTGGGCCTCGGGGTTAGGGTAAAGGCCGACTTTGTCCTCCTCGGCGCCCTTAAGGCAAGCGAAGCCTCGTTTGCCGTAGAGATTCGCCTTATTGACTTGACTACAGGCACAAAGGCCGCGAGCTACAGCAGGTCTTCTCCGTCTGTGGAGGCGCTTCTGGATGAGGCCGACAGGCTCGCGGACCATGTCTACAGGGACATGCTCTCGGCCCGATCGTCGAGGCCCGCGCTCAAGTCCGGCGTCATAGATTCCATTGCCGTGTCAGGGAACAGACGGGTGGATACGGCCGCCGTCATGAAGAAAATAACGAGCAGGACAGGCGAGCCTTTTTCCCCTGACGATGTGAGGGAGGACATACGGGCCATCTATTCTACAGGCTTCTTCGACGATGTTTACGCCGACCTCTCGGACACGAACTCCGGCAAGGTCCTGACATTCGTCGTCAGGGAGATGCCGTTTATAAAGAAAGTATCGGTTGAAGGAAACAAGGAGATAAAGGAAGAGCGGGTCAATGGCCTGATAAATATAAAGGAAAATACCGTCCTCGACCGCTCCATCCTCTACGACGCGGCGGCGAAAATCAAGGCCCTTTACGCCGAAGAGGGCTTTTATCTCGCAGAGGTCGAGCCTCAAGTCAAGTCAGACGGGGTCGAGGCAGAGGTGCTGTTCAAGATAGAGGAAGGCCCGGAGGTCAAGGTGAGGCGCATTACCGTAATAGGCGCCAAGCGCTACGGCGAGGAAGATATAAAAGACCTGATGAACACGGACGAGAAAGGGCTTTTCTCCTTCCTTACACGTTCAGGAAAGTTCAGCGAGTTCGTCTTCACGAACGACCTCGCGCTCATTATGGGGCACTACTATGACAACGGATTCATAAACGCCGACATCCTCGACAGGAGGCTCCTCTTAAGCGATGATAAATTGTGGCTCTACATAACCATAGCCCTTACAGAGGGCGAGCAGTATCGGTTCGGCGACATTGACCTGTCAGGGGATATGCTCGACGGAAAAAAGGCGCTGCTTGAAAAGATAAAAATCAAGAAAGACTCTGTCTTCGACAGGTCGAAGCTCGGCAAGGATGTTGATGTCATCTCGGACTTTTACGGGGACAAGGGCTACGCATACGCGGACATAAGGCCGCTCACAACGCCGGATAACGGCAAGAAGACGGTTGATGTAACATTCGACATAAAGAAGAACGACCCCGTGTTCGTGGAGAGGATCGACATAACGGGGAATGTTACCACGAGGGACAAGGTCATAAGGAGGGAGATGGAGGTGGATGAAGGCTCCCTCTTCTCGTCCTCCGGGCTTAAGAGGAGCAGGAATAACCTCCGCAGGCTCGGCTTCTTCGAGGATGTAAGGATAGCCCAGAGCGAGGGGCACGGGCCTGACAAGATGAAACTCGATGTGGAGGTAAAGGAAAGACCCACGGGCTCCATATCAATCGGCATGGGATACAGCTCGGTAGACAAGCTCGTGGGAACCGCGTCAATCTCCGAGGCCAACTTCCTTGGCACGGGCATAAGGCTCGACCTCTCAGGCACAGTGAGCGCCACAAGCTCGAAATATGTCATAGGATTCACGGAGCCGTGGCTCATGGACAAGCCCCTGTCGGCCGGGTTCGACATCTACAACACCGAGAAGCAGTACCCGGACTTCGACATAAGAAAAGACGGTTTTGACCTCAGGTTCGGCTTTCCCCTGTACGGGAGGTATACGCGGGGGTTCCTCACCTACAAGCTCGAAAATGTCGAGGTGTTCAATATCGCGGACACTGCGGCCTCGTACATAAGGGAGCAGGAGGGCAAAAGCAAGGAGTCGAGCCTCCGCGCCGCGCTCCGCCACGACACCCGCGACGACGCCTTCTTCCCCACGGAAGGCTCGGTGCTCTCGTTCTCAACGGACTTTGCCGGAGGGCCGTTCGGCGGCACGGTCTATTATGTGAAATACGAAGGCGACGCGGTCAAGTACTTTCCGCTCCCGTTTAACACCACATTCTCTGTCCACGGCTCCGCCGGATATGTGCACAGCTACGACGGAAGGGATGTGCCCATATACCAGAAGTACTTTCTCGGCGGCATAAACACCATAAGGGGCCATGAGACGCGCTCCATAAGCCCTGTCGACGAACTTACAGGCGACCTCATCGGCGGCAAAGGCATGTTTGTCATGAACGCCGAGTTCCTCTTCCCGCTGTTCACGAAGCAGAATGTGAAGGGTGTCCTCTTTTTTGACGCCGGGAACTCGTATGCGAGCAGGCTCGCGCTCACGGACTTAAGGACCGGCGCGGGCGCGGGCAT
>CAYIRV010000112.1:0-4093 GCA_964365865.1 uncultured Thermodesulfobacteriota bacterium
GAGCCTCAAAGACCCCGGCGAGTATGGCCGGGTTTTCAGCTCCTCCTGACGCCCGTTCGCCCTTGCTTAAGAGAAGGTATCCTCCGAGCTCGAGGCTTTCCGCAAGGCCGGCGAGTGCGGCCTTGTTCACGAGTTTTGCCCTCATGTTCGTGAGCTCTCCCTCCTCTGCGTCAGGGAACCCGTCATAGAGCATGCGGCTTATGGCGAGCGAGAGCACGGCGTCCCCGAGAAACTCAAGACGCTCGTTTGATTCAAGCCCTTTGCCCATGCTTTCGTTCAGATACGAGCTGTGAATAAAGACCTTCTCAATAAGGCGCGTGTCCTTTAAAGGGTATGGGAGGGAGCTGTTGAACTTGCCGGGCGTTTTGCCTTCAGGTATTGAGACCCGCGACATCATAGCGTCTTTCCTCCCGGATTATTGTATAAAGGCAGGGCTGCTACGGCCCTGCCCATAAGCCTGACATTTACGATAGTATTGCTTAAATCCTTGCTGTGTTCAAGAAGTCCCTCTCCCCGCCCCCACCCTGCCCTCCCCCGTAAAGGGGGAGGGATAAGAGGAAGTGGGCATCGTAGGGGAGAGGATTAAGGTGAAGGGGGGGCCATCTCGGACTCAACGAGCGCCGATGGGTCGTAGATGGTGGTTATGGCAACCCTTGTTGGCCGCGTTGCTCAATCTGCGGTTTACTTGAGCGCCTTCTGTATCCATCCGCCGCCTATGACCTCTTCACCAATGTAGAATACAGCGGCCTGCCCTGGGGCGACCGCCTTCTGAGGCTCTGAGAACACGGCCCTGACAATGCCGTTATTGGCCTTTATGAGGGTTGCCGCTGCCCCATCGTGCCTGTAGCGGAGCTTTACGCTGACATTGGCCAAGGTTCCAGCCTGTTCAAATGCCCTTCTTGCATCAGCGCTTACCCAGTTTACGGCCTCTGCAATCAGCCCTGATGAATAGAGTTCCTCGATGCGGCCTGCCACGACCCTGTTGTTCACGGCGTCAATGCCTGTCACGAAAAAAGGCCCTCCTGAGAGGTTAAGCCCCTTTCTCTGGCCGATTGTGTAGTTGAATATGCCGTTATGGGTTCCGAGGACCTTGCCGGATGAGTTGATAATCTCTCCCTTGCCCGCGCTTATGCGTGGAGAGAGGAACGCGCCGTAACGCGCATCCTCCACAAAGCAGACCTCCTGACTTTCCGGCTTGTCCGATGTCTTGAGCCCTAACCTCTTTGCTATCGAGCGCACCTCTTTTTTGAAAAGGCCGCCGAGCGGGAACAAGACCTTTGAAAGGTGCTCCTCCGTCATTGTAAAGAGAAAGTAGCTCTGGTCTTTTTCAGGGTCAACGGCTTTCAAGAGTTTGAAGCCCGCGGGCCCGGCCTCAATCCTTGCGTAGTGGCCTGTTGCGAGAAGGTCGGCGCCCAAGAGCGCGGCCTTTTTAAGGAGAAGGCCGAACTTCAGGAACTCATTGCATCTTATGCACGGGTTCGGGGTAATGCCCTTTGCGTAGCCTTCTATGAAGTCGGCGACGACCTTTTCCGCGAACGCATCCTCGGCGTTCACCACATAGAACGGCACTCCCAAGCCTTGGGCCACATGCCGGGCGTCGTATATGTCCGCGAGGGAGCAGCATGACCCCGCCGTGTCCGTTGCATCGTCCTTTTCAGAATAGTCCCACAACTGCATGGACACGCCTATGCAGTCGTAACCCTGCTCCTTTAATACAGCAAGGGCCGTGGACGAGTCAACGCCGCCGCTCATTGCAACTACGACCTTTTTGTTCTTGGTTGAAGTCATAATTTGAGGAAGGTTACCATAAAACCAGACCCCCAAATCGCTTTGGGGGTCTGGTTACTACATTTTTAATTATATCATTTACCGCCATGAAATGGAATAAGAGGAAAGGTGTTGCGGGTGATGCTATTGCGCGGCCTTTTTCTTCTTGAAGTCCTCTATTGCCGCGTGGAGCGCATCAGCGGCAAGGTTCGAGCAGTGCATCTTCACGGGCGGCAGGCCGTCCAATGCCTCGGCAACCGTGGCGTTTGATACCCTTTCGGCCTCGTCGAGCGTCTTACCCTTTGCGATTTCCGTAACCATGGAGCTTGTGGCTATGGCCGCGCCGCACCCGAAGGTCTTGAATTTGACATCTTTTATGAGTCCGGCCTCGACCTTTATGGTGAGCTTCATTATATCTCCGCAGGCCGGGTTTCCGACCGTGCCAGTGCCGTCCGCGTTCTCGACCTCGCCGACATTGCGCGGGTTCGTGAAGTGGTCCATAACCTTTTCGCTGTACATTTATCCTCTCCTCATGGTTTATGTGATTGCCTTCATGCTTTATCTTCCCCCCTTATTTTCAAGGGGGGATTAAGGGGGGTTACTTTGCCCCTGCGTAGAGCGGCGACATGCTCCTCATGCGCTCCACTATCGGCGGCATGATTTCGATGATGTAGTCTATATCTTCTTGGGTGTTGCCCCTGCCCATGCTGAACCTCACTGAGCCGTGGGAAAGCTCATGAGTGGAGCCCATGGCAAGGAGCACATGCGAAGGTTCGAGGCTCCCTGATGTGCAGGCAGAGCCGCTCGATGCCGCGACCCCCAACATGTCGAGGTTTAAAAGGAGCGATTCGCCCTCCACGAACTCGAAGCTTATGTTCGCGGTATTCGGGAGCCTCTTTTCAGCATGGCCGTTGAGCTTCACATGCGGTATCTTTGCCGCAAGCCCCTGTTCGAGCCTCTTTCTTAAGGCAAGAAGGTTGGCGCTCTCCTTGTCCATGTCCCTCATGGCGAGCTCGCAGGCCTTGCCGAGGCCCACGATGCCGGCGACATTCTCCGTGCCGCCCCGCCTGTTCCTTTCGTGATGGCCTCCGTGTATGAGGGGCACGAGCCTTGTCCCCCTTCTGACAATGAGCGCGCCTATGCCCTTTGGGGCATAGAGCTTGTGTCCTGATATGGAAAAGAGGTCAACGCCGAGCTTCTGTAAATCTACCGGCAGCTTGCCGGCTGCCTGCACAGCGTCTGTATGGAAGGCCACGCCGCGCTCTTTCGCGAGCAGGGCTATGTCCTCCATCGGGAAAATCACGCCTGTTTCATTGTTGGCGTACATTACGGTTATAAGTATGGTTTTGTCCGTTATGCTTTTCTTGAGCGCTTCGAGGTCAATCATGCCCTCTTGGTCAACATTCAGATATGTAACCTCGAACCCTTCTTTTGCGAGGTGCTTGCAGGAGTTAAGCACTGCCGGGTGCTCGACCTTGGTGGTTATGATGTGGTTGCCCTTGTCCTTTTTGGCATAGGCAAGGCCTTTTATGGCGTGGTTGTCGCTCTCCGTGCCTGAGCTTGTGAATATTATCTCAAGCGGGGTGCAGTTGAAAAGCGCCGCGACCTTTTCCCGCGCCTCGTCAATGGCCTTTCTGGACGCCCTGCCTGCCCAATGTATGGAGGACGGGTTTCCCCATTCGTCCTTAAGGAACGGGAGCATTGCCTCAAACACCTCCTGATGCACGGGCGTTGTGGCATTATGGTCAAGGTAAATCTTTTTATTGTTCATAAAGGCTAAGGTCTCCTTTCGGTTATTTGAGCCCTGCGGCCGGCGCGCAAAAGTTTTCAGTCCTTTCGTTGTTTTTCCTTTTTATACTCCTGACCTCTTTTACGAGGTCTTCAATGCTTATTGAATTAAGGAAATCCCCCATCCTCTGGGCAAGGCCCTTCCACACGCCCTGCGTAGCGCATATATCCGCCCTTGCGCATTCCTTTGCCCCGGTATCAAGGCACGCGACAGGGTTCATGGGCTCTTCAACGACTGATATGACCGCGCCAACGCTTATCTCTGATGCCGGCCTCGCGAGCACATACCCTCCGCCGGGGCCCCGCACGCTCTTTACGATATTGCCCTTTCTGAGTTTTACGAATAGCTGTTCGAGATAGGAAAGGGAAATGCCCTCGTTTTTTGAAATATCCCTCAAGGCCACTGGCTTGGCCTCGGATTGGCAGGAAAGGCTTACCATTGCCCTTACCGCGTATTGGCCTCTCGTTGAAAGTCTCACCTTAATATATCCTTTTCCAATCCCTTGTTTTTAAAAGAAAAAAACCTTGTCCGCGCCCA
>CAYIRV010000112.1:4103-5953 GCA_964365865.1 uncultured Thermodesulfobacteriota bacterium
AAAAGAAAAAACCAATTGTTTGCATAATAAGCCAACATGACATAGTCAAATTTAATATACCTTATCAATTTTGTCAAGTATTGTTTTTCATAAGTCTTATATTAAGCCTGCGGCATAGACAGTGCCATGCCTGTCTGCTATAATACGCACGGAGTTAATATCGGCTCCCAATGCCTATGAATGACTTAAGGTTCCTGCCAAAAGGCTCTTTCAAATCCCTTATAGACGGCCTCATATCAGCCTGCACGGTCTGGGGCACTGTCATAAAAGACGGCTTTCCTGTCTTTGGCAGGATTACAAGGTTTACCGACCTTGTCCTCAGCCAGACCCCCACGCACCTTTCGGCAAAAGAGTTTCTTTTCCCTCCGAGGGATGTGCTTTTAAGGTTCGATAGAGTCAAGAACACGCATGAGGCAGTGATCGAGGCAACAGAGCAGGTCATAATCGGCCTGCACCCCTGCGACATACACGCAATAACGCTCATGGACAGGGTTTTTTCCTCTGGTGCGCCTGATGTCAACTATCTCGCGAAAAGGGCAAAGACCATACTCATAGGCACAGACTGCCTGCCTGACGAATACTGCTTTTGCAAAAGCCTCGGCACCGGGACAATTGACAAGGGCTTTGACCTTTTCATACACGCGGCAGAAAGCGGGCATCTCGTAAGGGCCGGTTCCGAGGCAGGCGAAGACATACTCAAAAAATACACGCGCACTAAAAAGCCGTCAAACGCGGATATTAAGCGCCTCGAAAAAAGGGCAAAGCAAAGGGACGGCATGTTCAAGGCGCATATTGACGCGCCTCCGCATATCTTGCCCGAGGTTTATTCAAAGAGCGCTGATTCCCCTGTGTGGGACAGGCTCGGCTCCATATGCACGGGCTGCGGCTCGTGCAACAATGTCTGTCCCACATGCTACTGCTTTGATGTAAAGGACGAGGTGTCAACGGATTTAAAGACAGGCGAAAGGGTGCGCTCGTGGGACGGCTGCACATTGGAGGACTTCGCCAAGGTCGCAGGCCCACACAACTTCAGGAAAACGAGAGGCGAGAGGCTGAGACACCGCTTCAACAGGAAGTTCAACTACCTGACAGACCGCTTCGGCGCCCTCTTCTGCGTGGGGTGCGGCAGGTGTTCGAGGACATGCCTCGTAAAAATCAACATATCGGAAGTGACCAATGAGCTTATCCGCGAATCAGGAAAAAAACGGGCTTAACTCCCCGTACCTGCCAGCGCCTGTTGTCGTGGAGCGGGTTACGAGGCTTACAGAGCACGAGAGGCTCTTTAGAATCAAGCCTCCTGAAGGCTTAATCTCCTTTGACCCTGGCCAGTTCTTCATGGCAGGGCTTCCGGGTTTTGGCGAAGGCCCGTTCTCAGTCGCCTCGTATAATCACGGCGGAAACGGGTTTGAGCTTTGCATCAGGGCCGTAGGCAGCCTGACAAACGCACTCCACAGGCTTAAAAGGGGCGATACTTTTTGGATACGCGGGCCTTTTGGAAGGGGTTTTGACCTGAAAGCCATGAAGGGCAAGGACATACTCTTTATCGCGGGCGGCATAGGCATTGTGCCCATGCGCGGCCTTATACAGGCCATACTCGCTGACAGGGCCTCGTACGGAAGGCTTAACCTCATATACGGCTCAAAGACAGCGGAGGCGCTTCTTTTCAAGGATGAAACCATTCCGTGGCAGGCCGCGGGCGTGGATGTCGCGATAACCATTGATGCCCCACCCCCCCAAACCCCCCCTTACACCAGGGGGGGATTGGGGGGGTGGGGCGGAAGGGTGGGGGTGGTAAAGACCTGCATACCACCGCTGGACAATGACCCCGCCACGACAATCGCGGATATCAA
>CAYIRV010000113.1:0-5926 GCA_964365865.1 uncultured Thermodesulfobacteriota bacterium
GCGAGGTCATACCCCTCGATGTGCTGAAGGAGCTCGGGGGCAAGGATAAGCTCAACCTGACGCTCCTTGCCATGAACCTGAGCAAATACATAAACGGGGTCGCCAAAAAGCACGGCGAGGTGTCGAACGTCATGTTCCCCGGATACAAGATTCAGGCCATAACAAACGGGGTCCATTCCGCCACATGGACATGCGAGAGCTTTGCCCGCCTCTTCGACAAATACCTGCCGGGCTGGGCGAACGAGCCTGACCTTTTCGTAAGGATAGATAAAATACCCGACGAAGAGGTCTGGCAGGCGCACAAGGATGCCAAAAAAAGGCTCATTGACCATGTAAACAAGACAACCGGCGCGGGCATGGACTGCGGAACCCTCACCATAGGCTTTGCGAGGAGGGCCACGGCGTATAAGAGGTCAACGCTCGTTTTTTCCGACATAGAGAGGCTTAAGAGAATCGGCAAGGGCAGGCTCCAGATAATATACGCGGGAAAGGCGCATCCCAAGGACTTCGACGGCAAGAAGAACATAGAGAACATATTCTCAAAGGCAAAGGCGCTCCTCCCGGACATCAAGACCGTCTACCTTCCGAACTACGATATGGACCTCGCGCATATGATGGTATCGGGTGTTGATGTGTGGCTCAATACCCCGATGAGGCCGCGCGAAGCCTCAGGCACGAGCGGCATGAAGGCCGCGCACAACGCGGTCCTGAACCTCTCGGTGCTCGACGGCTGGTGGATAGAAGGGCACATCGAGGGCTACACCGGATGGTCAATCGGGGCCATGCCCACGGAGACTACGATGACCGCGAGCAGCGACGCCGAGGACGCCGAAGACCTTTACCGCAAGCTCGAGCGCCAGGTCCTGCCCGCGTACTACGAAACCCCGGACATCTGGATAAAGATGATGAAGAACGCCGTAGGCAAGAACGCGTACTACTTCAACTCGCACAGGATGATGCGGCGCTATGTTACGGAGGCGTATATAAGATGAGCCGGAGAAACCCTCATTTGCGGGGTTTAAGGAAAGATGATTTTTTCTTTGACATTTTTTTGCTCTTTGGTAATAATTCAAAAATCCGCATAACGCGGCGGATTTGCGCGGAGCGCGGCTATGGAACTTAAAAAGACACCTTTATACGAAACCCACATAAGGCTCGGGGCCAGGCTTACGGCGTTTGCCGGATGGGAGATGCCCGTGTCCTACGCCGGGGTCATCGAGGAGCACCGGAATGTCAGGAAAAGCTGCGGCTTATTTGACATAAGCCACATGGGCGAGATTTCAGTCTCAGGCCCTGGCGCCCTTGAGACTGTCCAGCGCATTGCCACAAACGACATAGGCAAGGCAAGGGACAACGGGTGCCAGTACACCCTTATATGCAATGAAGACGGCGGCGTGCTCGACGACTGCGTGGTTTACAGGTTTGACAGAGAGAGCTTCATCTTCTGCGTGAACGCGTCTAATACCGAAAAGGCCTTCAACTGGCTCAAGGCGCACGCGGCTCAAGCCGTGTCGGTCAGGGACTTGAGCGCCGACTACGCGGGGCTCGCGTTGCAGGGGCCTTTGTCCGTCGAGGTCATGAAGCCGTTTATGGAGAATGACCCGTCGGCCTTGAAACGCTATCATTTCTGTCAGACTAAAATCCTCGGCCATGACGCCATAGTGTCGAGGACAGGTTACACGGGCGAGGACGGGTTTGAGATATATGTCCGCCCGGACAACGCCGCGAAGGTCTGGGAAGCGGTAATGGACGCGGGCAAAGGCTTCGGCATAATGCCCGTGGGGCTTGGGGCCAGGGACACATTGAGGCTTGAGATGGGCTACCCGCTCTACGGACACGAGCTTACCGAGGATACCACCCCTCTGGAGGCAGGGCTTAAGAGGTTCGTATGCCTCGATAAACCCGAGTTCATAGGCCGCGAGGCATTGAGAAAACAGGACGAAAAAGGCTTGGGAAGGTCCCTAATCGGCATAGAGATGGTTGACGCCGGCATACCGAGGCAGGGCTACAGGGTCTTGTCCTCAGGCAAGGAAATCGGCGTAGTCACGAGCGGGACAATGTCTCCGTCCCTTAAGCGCCCGATCGGCATGGCGTATGTTGACAGCGGACACAAGGCAGAGGGAAGCCCTATCGAGGTCGCGATAAGGTCGAGGCTGGCCAGGGCCAGGGCTGCCGGGCTGCCGTTTTACTCGGTAAAAAAAAGCTTAAATGATGTTGTTCAGCTCATTTGAATCTGTTTATTGCTTAAATCAAACCGCGAAAGGAGAGGATTATGGAGTTTCCTAAGGACCTTAAGTACACGAAGGAGCACGAGTGGGTTAAGGTCGAAAAAAATCAAGCTATAATCGGCATCACCGACTACGCTCAGGATTCGCTCGGCGAAGTGGTGTATGTGGAGCTTCCGCAGGAAGGCAATCAGGTTACAAAGAGCGAGCCGTTCGGGGTCGTGGAGTCCGTTAAGGCGGTCTCGGACCTCTACTCGCCGTTGAGCGGGAGCATCACAGAGGTGAACGACGCCATTTTAGACACCCCGGAGACCATAAACGAGGACCCTTACGGGGATGCGTGGCTGATCAAGGTGGAGCTTTCCAATAAGGATGAGATCGGCGAGCTTATGAGCGCGGACGAGTATGTAAAATTCATTGAAGAAGAAAAATAGCCTAAGTGGCCTACCTCCCCCATACCGATAGAGACATTTCGGAAATCCTCAAATCAGCCGGCGTTGAATCCATAGAAGACCTTCTCGCCGCAGCAGTGCCGGAGGGGCTCAGGGCAAAAGAACCCCTGTCCCTGCCTGTCGGCCTCTCGGAACAGGCCCTTAAACGGGTCGTGGAGGCGCTCGCGTCAAAGAACTCGGGTGCCGCAGGCCCCTCGTCCTTTCTCGGGGCAGGGGCTTACAGCCATTACACGGCTTCGCTTGTCGCAAGCCTCGCCGGCCGCTCCGAATTTTACACCTCCTACACCCCTTACCAGCCTGAGCTCAGTCAGGGCACGCTTCAGGCCATATTCGAATATCAGACCCTCGTATGCCAGTTGACCGGCATGGATGTAAGCAACGGCTCTCTGTACGACGGCGGGACCGCATGCGCGGAGGCCGCGCTTATGGCTATGAGGATTACCGGCAGGAAAAAGGTAATCTTAAGCGCCGCGCTGCACCCTGAATACAGGGAAACGGTGAAGACATACCTCAAATTCCGCGGCGTGGAGGCAGTCGAGTCTTTTTATTGCGGAGAGGCGGGCACGACGCTTCCTGAAGCCGTAGAGGCCGTATGCAGCGAGGAGCCTGCCTGCCTCATTGTCCAAAATCCCAATTTCTTCGGGTGCATCGAGGATGTCGAGGCGCTCTCCGTGCTCATGCGCGGAAAGGGCGGGCTACTTGTGGCGGCTGTCGCCGAGCCTGTGTCTCTCGGCATATTGAAATCTCCCGGTGAACTCGGGGCCGATATTGCCGTAGGCGAAAACCAGTCCTTCGGCATTCCTCTGAGCCTCGGCGGGCCGTACCTCGGTTTCATGGCCACAAAGGAAAAATACATCCGGCAGATGCCCGGAAGGCTTGTGGGTCAGACCATTGACAACAAGGGCCAAAGGGCCTTCTGCCTCACATTCGCAACAAGGGAGCAGCATATAAGGAGGGAGAAGGCCGCCTCCAATATCTGCACAAACCACGGCCTCTCTGCGCTCACTGCCGCCATACACATGACCAGCCTCGGGAAAACCGGACTTAAAAAACTCGCCGGCCTTAATCTCTCAAAGGCCGAGTATCTCAGGGAAAAGCTTACCTCGGTCAAGGGCGTGGGCCGGGCGTTCACCGCGCCTTTTTTCAACGAGTTCGCGGTAAGGCTCGATTCCATCGATGTAGATGACGCGCTCAAAAGACTTTTAAGAAAAGGGATTATCGCCGGGCTTTCCCTCAAGAGGTTTTACCCTGAATTGACGAGACACATGCTCGTTACGGCAACCGAGATAAACTCAAAAGAGGAGATAGACCGCTTCGCCTTTGAGTTGTCGAGACTTTAAAAGGGATTAAAGAAGAATATGGCGGGACCCAAGACAAACCCCCTGATTGACGAGCCTTTGATATTCGAGAAGACCTCTGACGGCAGGTGCGCCGTGGAGCCTGACGCGCATGATGTGCCGCCTGTCCTGCCCGCCAATCTCATACCGGAAAAATTCCTCAGGCATGACATCGCCGGTTTTCCGGAGGTCTCTGAAATAGATGTGGTAAGGCACTACACCCGTCTTTCCCAGTGGAACTTCGGACTCGACACAGGGTTTTACCCGCTCGGTTCCTGCACAATGAAATACAACCCCAAGGTGAACGAGGAATTAGCCTCGCTCAAGGGCTTTGCCCAACTCCACCCGTATCAGGACGAGGGCACGATTCAGGGCGCGCTCGAACTCATGTATGAACTCGAAGGGTATCTCGCCGAGATATGCGGGCTTGACGCCGTTACATTGCAGCCCTCCGCCGGCGCGCACGGCGAGCTATGCGGGCTTTTCACGATTGCCGCGTATTTCAAGGACAAGGGAAGGCCGAGAAAGAAAATAATAATACCCGACACTGCCCACGGCACAAACCCGGCGTCCGCGTCCCTTGCGGGGTTTACCACTGTGTCCGTGGCCTCTGAAAACGGCGTGCTCACGGCAGAGGCCGTGAAAAAGGCCATGGACAAGGACACAGCGGCGGTCATGCTCACCAACCCCAACACCCTCGGGCTTTTTGAAAAAAATATTTCTGAAATCGCCGGAATTGTCCATAAAAAAGGCGGCTTTGTTTATTGCGACGGCGCGAACATGAACGCGCTCATGGGCATAGTGAAGCTCGGCAGGGCCGGCGTTGATGTCGTGCAGTTAAACCTGCACAAGACTTTTTCCACCCCGCACGGCGGCGGAGGGCCCGGAAGCGGGCCTGTGGCTGTCGTAAAGAAGCTTCTGCCGTATCTCCCTAAGCCGAGGATAAAAAAGAAGGGGAGAAAATTCGCCTTTGACTTCAACAGGCCAAAATCCATAGGCAGGATGAAGTCGTTTTACGGGAATTTTTCCATCATGGTCAGGGCATACGGCTACATACGGAGGATGGGAGGGGACGGCCTCAGAAAAGCGAGCGAGACCGCAATCCTGAACGCCAACTACATAAAGGAAAGGCTCAAAGGGACATATCATCTGCCGTTCGATGTCCCCTGCATGCACGAGTGCGTGGTATCCGACAAGCTCCAGCAGCAATACGGCGTAACGACAATGGACATCGCCAAGCGGCTCATTGACTACGGCTTCCACCCTCCGACAGTCTATTTTCCGCTCGTTGTGCCGGGCGCCATGATGATTGAGCCTACCGAGACAGAGACAAAGGAAACCCTTGATTCCTTCATTGACGCCATGCTAGCCATAGCAGAGGAGGCAAAGACCTCGCCCCTGCTTTTAAAGGACGCCCCGGTTTCAGCAAAGACAGGCCGCGTGAACGAGATAAAGGCCGCGCGCGAGCCTGTCCTCAGGTGGAGGGCGTAACCCCCTCGGCCCTCTAAGATTTTGAAACAACAAAAGGAGGCTTACGCCTCCTTTTGTTGTTCTGGCATCTTCCCTCAGACAGTGAAGCTCTGGGAGAAGAAGACCGCTTTGCCGAGCATTTTCACAATCAGTGTTATGACTACGACGGCATCTATCAGCCTCGCTGTCCTTATCTCCTTATCCATTTCAGCCGCCTCCTTTAAATAAAAGCCATTAAACTTTTTTAGCCTTACCGCGTCTTACAACCCCATTATATAAAAACGGTCATTAAAAGAAGGTTAGAGCGCGGGAAAAATCAGAGCCCTTTACACGGCACCTTTTTTTCTGATAATCTTAAGTCCATGCTGAAGCTGAGGATAGCGATGGCGCAGACAAATCCCACGGTGGGCGCCCTTGATGAGAACGCGAGGAAGATAATCGG
>CAYIRV010000114.1:0-5847 GCA_964365865.1 uncultured Thermodesulfobacteriota bacterium
AAGGGCAAAGGAATTCGACCTCCTCGTGCTCGATGAACTCATGCCGGCAATCAACGGAGGCTGGATAGAGCCTTTTGAGGTTATATCCTTCCTCGAATCAAGGCCAGAGGGCCTTGAGGTGGTCATTACCGGCAGGGACGCCCTGCCTCTGCTTGTGAAAATGGCCGATTATGTTACCGAGATGCTCAAGATTAAGCACCCGTTCGACAGCGGCACAGGCGCGAGGGAAGGGATAGAATATTGAAGAAGAGCCTTTCAAGACCGTCCGCCGTTAGAAATCGGAAAAAGAAGTTCGTCTTCGTCATCGGAGGTGCGCGGAGCGGCAAGAGCGCGTTCGCTTTGAAGCTCGCCTCAGCCATGCCGGGCGAAAAGACATATATGGCCACAGGCACGGCATCCGACCCTGAGATGAAGGTTCGGATAGAGACGCACAAAAGCTCAAGGGGCAATGGTTGGAAGACCATAGAGGAGCCGAGGGACATTGCCGCAAGGCTAACGGCCATAGGCCACAACGGAGCCATTCTCCTCGACTGTCTTACGCTTTGGATTTCCAACCTCATGCAAGCCGGATTGACCGATGATGAAATCATGAAAGAGGCCGGAGCGCTCGCCAAGTCGTGTAAAAAGGCCAAGGCGAATGTCGTTGCTGTTTCAAACGAGACAGGGCTCGGCATAGTCCCTGAAAACAGGCTCGCGAGAAGGTTCAGGGATGTATCAGGCCTCGTGAACCAGCTTATGGCCCAAGAGGCGGATTCGGTGTATCTTATCGCAGCCGGGATTCCTGTAAAGATTAAGTAGTGGTTGCCGGTTGCCGGTGAACCGATAACTGATAACTGATAAGAGGAGGGTTTCATGGGACTTATGGAAGACGCGCTTAAGGCAATCGGGCAAGTTGACCCTGCGCTGATTAAAAAGGCTGAGGCCCGGCTCGACAGCCTTACAAAGCCGAAGGGGAGCCTCGGAAGGCTTGAGGAGTTTGCCAAGAAGATGGCCGCTATAACCAACAGGCTCCGGCCGGAGATAAGGAAAAAATACATATTCACATTCGCCGCTGACCACGGCGTTGCCGATGAAGGGGTGTCGGCTTTCCCTAAAGAGGTAACGAGGCAGATGGTCTTTAACTTCTTGGGCAACGGGGCCGGCATCAATGTCCTTGCCCGGCATGTCGGCGCAGAGGTCATAGTGATTGATATAGGCGTTGATTTTGATTTTAACGGCTCCCCGGGGCTGCTCCACAAGAAGGTTGTCATGGGGAGCCGCAACATGAGGCTCGGCCCTGCCATGACGAGAGAAGAGGCTGCAAGGTGCATCGAGGCCGGTATTGAGGTCGCAAGGGCGTATGCCTCGGAAGGCGCAATCTACGGCACAGGCGAGATGGGCATAGCGAATACGACCCCGGCGAGCGCGGTTACCGCGGTCTTTACCGGGGCGAAGATAGCGGATGTTACAGGCAGGGGCACGGGCATTGACGACGCCGCGTATGCGAAAAAGATTCAGGTCATAGAGGACGCCATAAGGGTCAACAGGCCCGACGCCTCTGATCCGCTGGGGGTGCTCGCAAAGGTCGGGGGCCCTGAGATAGCCGGAATCGCCGGGCTCTGCATAGGCGCGGCCTCGCTCCGCATTCCGGTCGTGGTTGACGGCTTCATATCAGGCGCGGGCGCGCTCGCGGCATTCGAGCTTAATAACTCGGTAAAGGACTACCTGTTCGCCGCTCACAGCTCCGTTGAAAAGGGCCATAGGTTCATCCTCGAAAGGCTCGGCCTGAAACCCTTCGTTGACCTCGATATGCGCTTGGGAGAGGGCACGGGCGCGGCCATAGGCATATCGCTCGTTGAGGCCGGGCTTAAGATTTATAACGAGATGGCCACATTCACGCAGGCCGGCGTCTCGGAAGAGACCAAATAAAGGGGGAGGCCGTGACCCAGATAGAACTTGCAAGAAAGGGCATAGTAACAAAAGAGATGGAGGGGGTTGCGCGCGATGAAAATGTCAGCCCCGCTTTTTTGAGGGATATGACGGCAAAAGGCAAGGTTGTCATACTAACGAGCAAAGCGAGAAAGGCAAGGCTCGTCGGCATCGGCAAAGGACTGAGGACAAAGGTCAACGCAAGCATCGGCACCTCATCGGACATCATTGATATCAAGGCCGAGGTGGAGAAGGCCGAGGCCGCTTCCAAGGCCGGCGCGGATACGCTCATGGAGCTCTCTGTCGGAGGCGACCTTGACGGCATCCGCAAGGAAGTCCTTGCCGCGACAACCCTTCCCGTGGGGAGCGTGCCGCTGTATCAGGCGTTCAAAGAGGCGATAGAAAGGTATCATGACCCGAACAAACTGACTGAGGAGCTGCTTTTCGATGTAATGGAAAAACAGTGCGCAGACGGCATAGCCTTTATGGCCGTGCACTGCGGACTAAACAGGCTTACGCTCGAAAGGCTGAAGAAACAGGGCTACCGTTACGGCGGGCTTGTTTCAAGGGGCGGCGCCTACATGGCCGGGTGGATGCTCAGTAACAATAAGGAAAACCCGCTGTATGAAAGGTTCGACCGCGTGGTGGAAATCCTCAAAAAGTACGACTGCGTCTTAAGCCTCGGGAACGGGCTGCGCGCCGGCGCGGTGCATGACAGCCTCGACAGGGCGCAGGTTCAGGAACTGCTCATCAACTGCGAGCTTGCGGAAATAGGGCAAAAGATGGGCTGTCAGATGATGTGCGAGGGCCCCGGTCATCTGCCGCTGGACGACATAGAGGCCAATGTGAGGCTTCAGAAGAGGATGAGCAATGACGCCCCGTTCTATGTCCTCGGCCCCCTTACAACGGATATAGCCGCGGGCTATGACCATATTTCAGCGGCCATAGGCGCGGCTGAGGCGGCCCGGCATGGGGCTGACCTTATATGCTATGTTACTCCAGCCGAGCATCTGGCCCTGCCTAATAAAGAAGATGTCATAGAGGGCGTAAGGGCCGCGCGCATAGCCGCGCATGTCGGGGACATGGTAAAGCTCGGCAGAAAAGAGCGGGACATGGAGATGTCAAAGGCGAGAAGGGATTTAAGATGGGAAGACCAGTTCAGGGCCGGGCTGTTCGGGGAAAAGGCGTCTGAGATTAGGGCAAGCCGCTCGCCTGACGAGCCTTCCACCTGCACGATGTGCGGGAGTTTCTGCGCCCTCGATAACGCAGGCTCTTATTTCGCCGAGAGCCTTAGAAGCGGCGGCAAACAATGATGCGTGACGCATCACGGTCTTACTGAATATGAATGGTTTCATAATAGCGCTTCAGTTCCTTACGGTATTCACGGTAAAAAAAGGACTCTCGCCCACGCGGGATGAGCTTTCAGGCTCGATGGCCTTTTTTCCGCTTGTCGGCGCGGTTCAGGGGCTACTCCTCGTTGCAGCGGCCTTCCTCCTGCTCGCGGCCCTGCCTGAAAAGGTCGTGCCCGCAATCCTCCTCCTTATACTTTTCGTCACGAACGCCGGACTTCATATTGACGGTTTTGCGGACACGGTTGACGGCCTTGCTGGAGGGAGCACCCCTCAAGAGAGGCTCCGCATAATGAAAGACCCGGCCATAGGGGCTGCCGGCGCAACGGCGGTCGTATTGATGATTCTCTTAAAGTATCTTTGCATACTTGAGTTAAGGCCCGACATCAGGATTTATGTGTTGTTCTTATTTCCTATGGCAGGGCGCTGGGCAATTGCGCCCATGGCCCTTGGCTCGACTTACGCGAGGAGTCAGGAGGGGATTGGAGCGGCATTCACGGGGATTAAGCCCGCGGCCTTCATAACCGCGACCGCGTTATTCGCCTTATTTTCAGTCGTAGCGCTTGGGGTATTTTCTCTCGCGCTCATGGCATGTCTTTGGTTGTCCGCTTATTTCTTCACGGGCTTTTTCAAAAAAAGGCTCGGGGGCGTAACCGGCGATGTATTCGGGTTTCAGTCCGAGACGTCCGAGGCGCTCTTCCTATTGGCGTTTCTCGCGCTCGACAAGGCGGTGGGATTCAAGGGGCTGATATGACTTATTCAACGAGGGTGTATCTTATAAGGCACGGTCAGGTGGTCAACCACCACGAGATGAGGTATAACGGCCATTCCGATGTTGACATAACCGAGGCAGGCGTTGCTCAGATGCAGAGGCTCTCGGAGTTTTTATCCGCCGGAGGCCGCAGGATTGAGGCGGTTTATTCAAGCGACTTAAAGAGGGCGGCAAGGGGCGCGCACATGATTGGGGAGAGGCTTGGGCTCAAGCCTGTTGAGCTTCCCGCCTTGAGGGAATTGAACCTCGGGAGGTGGGACGGCCTTACGAGGGACGAGGCCGTGTCCCTGTATCCGGAGGAGGCGCATTTTTCCTTCAAAGACCTCGCTATGACGAGCGTAAAGGGAGGCGAGACCCTCGAAGACCTGAAGCACAGGGTTCTGCCGGCCATTGTCTCTATTGTCTCAAACCATGCCGGGGGAGAGGCCGCCATAGTCGCGCACGGCGGGGTGAACCGGGTTTTACTCTGCGATGCCATGGGCCTTCCTATCAAGAACTTCTTTGCCATAGAGCAGGACTACGGATGCCTTAATGTAATAGACTGCTTCGATGACGGCATCCGGGTGGTAAAGCTTTTAAACGGCGGGCCGAATCAGGACCTGTTTCCCACGAGGCGCTATTGAAGCCGTTCATCATCGCCGGCACAACGAGCGGCGCGGGCAAAACAATCGTAACCGCGGCCATACTCGATGCATTGAGGCAAAGGGGCATTGTTGTCCAGCCGTTCAAGGCAGGCCCTGACTACATTGACCCCGGATACCACAGCGCCATAGCTGGCCGCGCTTCCTACAACCTCGACACATGGATGATGGGAAAAGAGAATGTGAGAAGGACTTTTGAGCGCGTTGTCCATGAAAGCCGCGCCGAGGTCGCCGTAATCGAGGGCGTTATGGGCCTTTTTGACGGAAAGGACGGCTTCAGGGAACAAGGCTCGACCGCCCACATAGCCAAGGTCCTTAAGATTCCGGTGCTGCTCGTGGTCAGCGCCGAGAAGTCCGCAGGGAGCGTTGCCGCAATCGTAAAGGGGTTCCAATCATTCAGGCCGGGCGTGGATGTAAGGTGGGTGGTATTCAACAGGGTCGCCGGCGAGCGCCACTACAAGATGCTGAAGAAGGCGCTAAAGGACAACAAGGGGGTCAGGGTAATAGGCTATCTGCCGAGGGACCCATGCCTTTCAGTCCCGGAAAGGCATCTCGGGCTTTTTATGCAAAGAGATTTGTCAGGCGCTGAATGGAAAGGCTTCAGGAAAAAACTCGGTTCTCTCGCTGAAAGGCATATTGACTTGAGCGGCCTTTTAAGGTCCGTCCCTGTGGTCAGGCCAGTTAAAAGCCCGCCAACGCGCATAGCGCCATTAAGTCGGCAAAAAGACAGGGTAAGGCTCGCCGTTGCCCTTGACAGCGCCTTTTGTTTTTATTACGAGGAGAACCTCGATATATTGAAGACAGAGGGCGCTGACATCGAATACTTCAGCCCCATGAAGGACAGGTCGCTTCCGGACAAGACATGCGGCGTGTATCTCGGAGGGGGGTATCCTGAGATGCACCTCAAGGCGCTTTCGGGAAACACCCGCATGAAGGATGCGATACGAAACGCCGCGTGTTCAGGTATGCCTATATATGCGGAGTGCGGCGGCCTCATGTATCTTGGGAAGGCGATAAAGGACTTGTCAGGCAAGGCCTTTCCAATGGCGGGTGTTTTTCCGTGGATAACGGTCATATCGGATAAGGATAAGACCCTCGGTTACAGGGGAGTTTTAGTTGGCCGCGGATGCCCCTTTCTTAAAAAAGGCGCAAGGGTCAGGGGGCATGAGTATCATTA
>CAYIRV010000115.1:0-5819 GCA_964365865.1 uncultured Thermodesulfobacteriota bacterium
TGGTTTTAGACAAGCCCCCGACGAGGAAAACCGCAGGCATACTTTGTAGTATATTGAGGCTTGTCCCGAGCGTAAACGAGGGAACTCGAGGAGTCCAACGCAGTATAAAAACATTTATTGCGTTCGTATTACTCGACCTTGGCTATGAGCCAATACACCACCCCGAGGACAGCGACAGCGGCGATAAGCGACAACTGCGCCTCGACCGCCTCGTGACGGAGGCTCGCAACGAGTATCTTTCTTATGATTGCCACAAGGGCGACGCTTACGAATACCTTTACGGCGAACTTGCCGCCCCTCAGATGCCTTATCTCCGTGTCCATAAGCTCGATGACCACCCATAGCATAAGAAGGCTTCCGAGTGTTGAAAGCAGTCCTTTTTCTATGTCGCCGCCTTGAAATACATGTAATAGGTCGTAAACGAAAAGCCCCATGACCATCAGGCCCAAGAGCACGAGCCCGAAGACGAGTATGAGGTTCAGCCCGTGGGAGAACCTGTGCGACAGCTGGATGAGATACGATTCAACCTTCTGGGAGAGAAAAAACTTCTTCTCCTCCTCTATGTAGGAGCTGGTGAAGATATCGAGGTTTATGTCGAGGAGCTTGTCTATCGAGTGGTAGAGATACGACCTCTCATCCGGGTTCGGCACCTCCTTATGCACGATGCCATAGGTGAACATCTTCACGAAGTGCATAGCCGCGTTCACATAGTGCGCTGGCAGGGCTATCTTCACATGGGCCATGCCGACCTTCTCAAGCTCGCTGAAGTACCGCGCGCCATAATCCCCTGAAAAGAGGTTCATGAACCAGAGTTTGAGCGAGTCCTGATGCCTCTTTACAGTGGCCTCGTCCTTAAGGTACCTGGGGGTGTCCTCGAAGTTCTTTATGTTGTTGTAGAACTCCACGACGAACTCGTCCGCGCGCTTCTCCATAACGGGCTTGAGGCTCTGGAGGTTCTTTATGTCCCCTGCCGTGAAGCTGTAATGTGCCTTTATCTTTTCTATGGAATCCATTTAAGCGCCTTCCTCAATATGTCTTCAGCGGGCCAGTTCAAGGGAGCTGAAAAAATACGCAACCTCGAACGCCGCTGTCTCAGGCGCGTCAGAGCCGTGGACTATGTTGGATTCGATTGAATCGGCAAAGTCCTTCCTTATCGTGCCTGAAGCGGCCTTATTAGGGTCCGTGGCGCCCATTATGTCCCGCACCTTCTTTATGGCGCCGTGGCCTTTAAGCGCCATAACCACAACAGGCCCGGAGGACATGAAGTCAGTAAGACTTCCGAAAAACGGCCTCTCCCTATGCACGGCGTAAAAGTCCTCGGCCTCTTTTTTGGTGAGGCGAAGCATCTTAAGCGCGGCGACCGTCAGCCCTGTCCCTTCAAACCTCTTTACCACCTCGCCGATGATGTTCTTCCTCACGCCGTCAGGCTTTACGATCGAAAGCGTAATCTCCATTTATAAAAGTCCCCCTCGAATAATCTTGCTCGGTTCATTTTGCCGACAGACCTGCCGGCGCTTTCAGACCCCTCAAGTGCCGCCGAAGCCGACCATCAGGCGGCCTTCCTCCACTACAACAGGGACGCTCCGGCTCCCAGGGCTTGCCTGCTCCATCCTCATCATGTTTTCGGCAGACGCCTTGACATTCACATATTCAACCTCAAAGCCTCTTTTCGCGTAATCCTCACGGGCCGCGGTCGTGTATGGTCAGGTGTCCTTGCCGTAGATAATTACCTTTTTCGGCATAAAGGCCTCCTTTTCCGGGTTTTGATGTTAAAGGCCGATAAGCTTATAATATTACCTGTCTTTAAAGAAAAAACAAGGGTTATCTTCTGCTTATTACCCCCTTTTTCAAGCAATAACGCGCTATGGCGCACTTGCTGCAAAATGGGGATACGGGCCTGCAGATGTTCTGGCCGTATGTTACGAGCAGGTCGTTGATTTCTATCCAGTATCTTTTGGCCAGTTTTTCCCTGAGCGCGGCCTCTGTCTCATCAGCCGTCTTTGTGGACGCATAGCCCCAGCGGTTTACAATCCTGTGCACATGGGTGTCAACGCATATGCCCGGATGTCCGTAGCCAATTGTAACCACGAGGTTCGCGGTCTTTCTGCCCACGCCTTTGAACTTAAGCAGCCCCTCTATAGTATCAGGGACTCTTGAAGAGTATTTTTCTACAAGCTCCTTTGATATGTTTTTTAAGACCCGCGCCTTTACCCTGTAGAAGCCCGCCGGATATATAAGCCTTTCAATGACTGCTGTTGAAAGGCTTGAAAGGCGCTCAGGGGTTGAAGCCTTTTTAAAGAGCCTCTCCGAGGCCTCCCTGGTCGTGGAATCCTTTGTCCTCAGGCTCAGTATGCAGGACACGAGGACCTTGAACGGGTCTTTCCTTAACCCCTTTGAGACCTCGGTCACATACGGGATACTGAACCTCTTGGCCTCGCGCCTGAGTATTTTTATTATCTTGGGGATGTCTTTTTCAAGCATTGAGCATTATAAAAAAAACGGGCGGCCTTCAAAAGCCGCCCGTTCATGGTCCTAATCCCCCTTACTCCCCCCTTTATTAAGGGGAGAGAATGAGGTTTATGCTTACATCATGTCCATTCCGCCCATTCCGCCCATGCCGCCCATTCCTGACGGCATGCCCATGCCGCCCTTTTCTTCCTTGGGCTTATCCGCAATCATCGCCTCTGTCGTGAGCATAAGCGACGCGATTGACGCGGCGTTCTGGAGCGCTATCCTTGTTACCTTTGTCGGGTCAATGACCCCGGCCTTTACGAGGTCTTCATAGACCTCTGTCGCGGCGTTGAAGCCAAAAGCGCCGGAGTTGTTCTTGATTTTTTCAACAACGACCGAGCCTTCGACGCCAGCGTTTCCGGCTATCTGGCGGAGCGGCTCCTCGAGCGCCCTCTTTATGAGGTTTACGCCGAATTGCTGGTCCCCTTCGAGCTTGAGCTTATCAAGCGCCGGCTGGGTCCTGACATAAGCAACGCCTCCGCCCGGCACCACGCCTTCTTCCACAGCGGCCCTCGTTGCGTGAAGCGCGTCCTCGACTCTGGCCTTTTTCTCCTTCATCTCGGTCTCAGTGGCTGCGCCGACATTGATTACGGCAACTCCGCCCGCGAGTTTGGCGAGCCTCTCCTGGAGCTTTTCCTTGTCGTAATCCGATGTGGTCTCTTCTATCTGCGCCCTTATCTGCTTAATCCTGCCCTCAATGGCGTCCTTCTTGCCTGAGCCGTCAATGATGGTGGTGTTCTCCTTGTCAATCACGATTCTCTTTGCCTTTCCGAGGTCCTTTAAGTCAACGCTCTCGAGCTTTATGCCGAGTTCCTCTGCGATGAGCTTGCCGCCGGAAAGCACGGCTATGTCGTCGAGCATGGATTTTCTCCGGTCGCCGAATCCCGGGGCCTTTACCGCGCAGGCCGCGAGCGTGCCGCGGAGCTTATTGACCACGAGGGTGGCGAGCGCCTCGCCCTCGACCTCCTCTGCCACTATAAGGAGGGGTTTCCCCATCTTTGCGATTTTTTCAAGCAGCGGAAGGAGGTCCCTCATGTTTGAAATCTTCTTTTCGTGAATCAGGATATAGGCGTCCTCGAGCACGCACTCCATCCTCTCGGCGTCCGTCACGAAGTAGGGCGAGAGATACCCCCTGTCGAACTGCATGCCCTCCACCACATCGAGCTTTGTCTCCATGCCCTTTGCTTCCTCGACCGTTATAACGCCCTCTTTGCCGACCTTTTCCATGGCAGACGCGATTATCTCTCCTATTGTAGAGTCGCCGTTTGCCGAGATGGTGCCGACCTGAGCGATTTCCTTCTTTTCCTTCACATTCTTCGACAACTTCTTAAGCTCGCCTATGACCACCTCTACGGCCCTGTCAATGCCCCTCTTCAGGTCCATTGGGTTGTGGCCCGCGGCAACGAGCTTTGCGCCTTCCCTGAAGATTGCCTGAGCGAGCACGGTGGCGGTCGTGGTCCCGTCTCCGGCCACATCAGAGGTCTTTGAGGCCACTTCCTTGACCATCTGCGCGCCCATGTTCTCGAACCTGTTCTCGAGCTCGATTTCCTTTGCTACGGTAACGCCGTCCTTAGTTATAAGCGGAGAGCCGAAGCTCTTTTCTATAACCACATTCCTGCCTCTTGGTCCGAGCGTAACCTTTACCGCGTCGGTAAGGATGCTCACGCCCCTAAGTATCGCGGACCTGGCGTTGTGGCTGAATGCTAACTCTTTTGCTCCCATTTCATAACCTCCTTAATTGGTTAAGCTTGATTTTTTAGGTTGCGTTCACTTCTCGACGATGCCGAGGATGTCTTCCTCCCTCATTATGAGGTGCTCTTCTCCCTCTATCTTTACCTCAGTGCCGCCGTATTTGGAGAACAGCACCCTGTCGCCGGCCTTTACATTCATTGGAACGAGGCTCCCTTTCTCATCCCTCTTGCCTTGCCCCACTGCAATGACCTTTCCTTCTGCAGGGGCCTCTTTGGCGCTATCCGGGATGATTAAGCCTCCCTTTGTCTTTTCCTCTTCCGCAAGCCTCTTTATTAGCACGCGGTCGTGAAGCGGTTTGATTTTCATGCCTGTTCTACCTCCTCCTTGTTTTTATTAAAGTTTGATTGGTTTTTGCCGAACTGATTACTGAGAGATTCGTGCGGCCCATGTAATATAAGTCCGGCATGATGATTTGTCAAGGCATACTTTGGCACTCTCGTCTAATGAGTGCCAAAGTATGCGAAAAAACTAAGTTTTGACCTTTTTCTTCTTGTATATGGTCTTTTATGAGACTATAATAAGTATAACAAATATAACTGGAGCAACCCATGCTTACAGACAAGAAACCAATAGAATACTTCAGGGAAAAGATAGAGGAAGCTGTCAGACACCAGAGGGTTGGGGCGAGCGAGACCGCGGAATTTTACCTTTCGAGCCTTCTCGCAGGGTTTGTTGACACCGACAGCGCGCCAACAGGGCCTCTCGCGCTTACATATCTAAAGGCCCTCGAATCCGGCAGAACCGAACAGGAGAGGCTCTTAAAACAGCTCGGGGACATGTCGCTCTTCACATCCGGCTTTTTCTCTGATAGTCTCAACAGAAAGCTCGTTGACATTGACTACTACATTGCCATAGGCATGTCGTCATACGGCTCGCTTGCCGCAATGCGGAGGGATGGCGCAAGCGGAAGGACATTGTCAGGCCTTTTTTCAGAGCTTGCGGAAAAATTCAAGCTGTTCGTGGATGTGCTCACAGAGGTAAGCGAGGCGGCTTGCCTCGCATCGTCAAAGGACATCCTAAGGCTTTACGAAAGGTGGCTCCGCACAGGGAGCAGGCATGCGGAAACGCTTCTCCGGAAGGCAGGCATAGAGCCTGTGGAGGTAAGCGTAAAGCCCGTTCACTGAGGCATTAATAATACCGGCCCGGAAAAACTGCATCCAAGTCAACACCCGCCCTATCACGCCGAAAGTTCCCTTATCCTTATGAAGTTGTCCGACGATCTTCTCGGCGAGCGCCTTGTCAACACGCGCCATGCGGAAGGGGGATGATTTATTATATCGTCTTGACAGCAAGTATCAACGGATATAAAGTATATCAAGGACTTGGCAGCGCAAATAAAGGAGGTTTTTATGCTCGGAACCCTGAATCTTCAGGTCAGGCCTGAGGAGATAATTGAGGCCGTGAAAGGGATGAGGAAGAAAGAGAGGGAGGAGTTTCTTGAGGACCTCCTTGCCTCAACCTCGCCAGAGTATCTTAAAGGCATAAAAAGCGCTAGGGAAGATTATAAATCAAAACAGACAAAGACCCATAAAGAGGTCTTTGTTTAGCTTTGCAGG
>CAYIRV010000116.1:0-5808 GCA_964365865.1 uncultured Thermodesulfobacteriota bacterium
GTCCCATCTGCGGCGTTGTCCGACCCACGCCGCTTGGCGTGGGTGCCCCGGTTCGTCACTGCGGCGCACAGCAAAGTGCGCCTCGTTCCTCACTCCTCGACGCCTTGCATCTGGAACTTTTTGAGCGGCCTGCACAAGTTTTGGGTTTTTTAGCAACCTGTTAGGGGTAGCGGCATGAAGCTATTTTTCGCAATGCTTACGGAGGCCGTAAGCTCATTCATGAGGAACAACTGCTTCACGCGGGCCGCGGCCATATCCTTTTATTTCCTCTTTTCGCTCATACCGATATTCCTCCTCATAACAGAGGCCCTTACGCTCGCTCTCGGCTCGCAAACCGGGCTCGCGGACAAGGTAATCGCGATGGCCAAGGAGGTCATGCCGTTTTTGAGCGAAAGGATGATAGCGGATTTGAAGGGCGCGTCAAGGGCGTCCAGGACATTCGGATGGGTGAACGCGGCCATACTTGTCCTGAGCGCCGAGATAGCGCTCAGCGCCATGTCGGACGCGCTTTTTTCGGTTTTCGGAGTGAAGAAGAGCTATGGTTTTTTCAGGAGAAAGGTGGCAAGCGCCCTCGTCCTCATGGTCTCAGTGGCCGCGGCCCTGCTCTCCGTGCTGATGAGCGCGGCCGTGCACATACTCAAGGGGATTGATATAAGCCTTCTCGACGTTGACATAGGCAAATATTTCCTTGAGTCGTTCATGGCCGGGTTTGTCCTCGATTATGTGTTCCCGCTCGTCATAGTCGTGGGGGCGGCGACAGCCGTGTATAAGTTCACGGCCGGGAGCAATCTGAATCTGAGGCATGCCTTTTACGGAAGCCTTGCCTTCGGCGTGCTCTGGGAGGCTGCAAAGCACCTCTTTGCCCTATACATAACATATTCCCCGTCCTACAGGCAAAGCAAGCTCTACGGTTCGCTCGGGGCCATGATGTTGCTGTTCGGATGGATATTCGCCACCACGAGCCTTTTCCTTTTCACTGCCGCGGCCTCAAAGGCGGCGTTTGATGCAAGCCCGGCCCGGCCGCGGCGCCGGTAGCATGGCAATATCGGCCGGTCGGATAAGATTTATGTTGTAAAACAAAAAAACATATGACAAAATATTTAGCATTGCTTTAAGGACTTGATTTGTATGCGTTTAATTTGCATTCTATTACATTCCGCCCCCGGTATAAGCCCAGCCGGGGGGACTGACCGAGGGTTCTAACGATATGAACAACATGTATAAAAACATAGCGATGTGGCTCATCATAATAGCCACGGTCGTCTTGATGTTCAACCTCATCAGCTACAACAAGCAGCCCGCGCTCGATAAGTTGAGCTTCACGGAGTTCATACAGGAGGTTGAGAGCGGCAAGATCACCGAGGTTACCATACAGGGGAGCGACATCTCCGGTAAGTACAAGGACGGAAAGCAGTTCCGCACATACTCCCCGCAGTACCCCGACCTCGTGGGCAAGCTGCGGGAGAGCGGCGTGAAGATTTACGCCGAGCCTGTTGTCGAGACCCCTTCGTGGGGGAGCATCTTCGTCTCATGGTTCCCCATGATACTCCTTATCGGCGTCTGGATATTCTTTATGCGCCAGATGCAGGGCGGCGGCGGCAAGGCCATGAGCTTCGGCAAATCGAAGGCAAAGCTCCTTACCGAAACCCAGCACAGGGTTACATTCAAGGATGTCGCGGGCATAGAAGAGGCCAAGGCAGAGGTCGAGGAGATAATAGATTTTCTTAAAGACCCCAAGAAGTTTACGAAGCTCGGAGGCCGCATTCCAAAGGGCGTCCTCCTCGTAGGCTCTCCGGGCACCGGAAAGACGCTCCTCGCAAAGGCCATAGCGGGCGAGGCCGGGGTCCCGTTCTTCTCCATATCAGGAAGCGACTTTGTGGAGATGTTCGTGGGCGTGGGCGCTTCCCGCGTCCGGGATCTCTTTGTGCAGGGCAAGAAGAACGCCCCCTGCATCATATTCATAGACGAGATTGACGCGGTCGGAAGGCACAGGGGCGCTGGTCTCGGCGGAGGCCACGACGAAAGGGAGCAGACACTGAACCAGCTCCTCGTGGAGATGGACGGGTTCGAGAGCAACGAAGGCGTCATAATAATAGCCGCCACCAACAGGCCTGATGTCCTTGACCCGGCGCTTTTAAGGCCGGGCAGGTTTGACAGGAATGTGGTGGTGCTCAAGCCCGACATAAAGGGCAGGGAGGAAATACTTAAGGTCCATGCCTCAAAGACGCCGCTCTCCGACAATGTCAGCTTAGAGGTGATAGCGAGGGGCACGCCCGGGTTTTCAGGCGCGGACATCGCCAACCTCGTGAACGAGGCCGCGCTCCTCGCGGCCAGAAGGGGCAAGGAAAAGTTGGAGATGGTGGAGTTCGACGAGGCCAAGGACAAGCTCCTTATGGGCAGCGAGCGGAGGTCCATGATAATAAGCGAGCGCGAAAAAAGGAACACCGCTTACCATGAGGCCGGGCATACGCTCGTAGCCAAGCTCATCCCTGGCACAGACCCCATACACAAGGTCTCCATCATACCGAGGGGCATGGCCCTCGGGCTGACGCTTCAGCTCCCGATAGACGAGAGACATACCTACAGCAAGGACTACCTCGTCAATAACATCGCCGTGCTCATGGGCGGCAGGGCCGCCGAGGAGATAGTCCTCAAGCACATGACGACAGGGGCCGGAAACGACATAGAAAGGGCCACTGAGATAGCCCGTAAGATGGTGTGCGAATGGGGCATGAGCGATAAGCTCGGTCCCCTCACCTTCGGCAAGAAAGAGGAGCACATATTCCTCGGCAAGGAGATGGCCCAGCGCAGGGACTTCAGCGAACAGACGGCCAAGGATATTGACGAGGAAATCAAGAAGGTCGTCATGGATAGCTACGCAAGGGCCAGGAAGCTCCTCGAAGACAGCATAGAAGTCCTCCACAAACTGGCAAACCTGTTGCTGGAAAAAGAGGCCCTCGACGGCGCGGAGGTTGACGCAGTCATATCCGGCGTTGCCCGCGGCGCGGCGCCTCCCGTAAGCGCCTGAAGAGCCCCTGCTCCAGAACCCGTAAATCAGATTAAAATCGCATGACGTTCAGGAGAGACCTTTGAGGCTTTCAATCAGGCTTATAGAGTTTCCGTCTCCTGAGCTTGCGCGGCGCGAGATGGAGCGCATCGGGGTTGACCCTGCGGGCGCGGCGATAATGGCGCCCAAGCAGTTCCATTATAACCTTAAGGTCAAGGGCCTTACTCCGGCTCAGGCCAACATAATAAAGCAGGAAATCCTCTCATGCGGCGGAGAGGCCGCGGTCTCAAAGGGCGCGGCCTCCTGCTCCGTGCCCTCGACAGACGCCGTCATATCAGGCACCGCAAGGCAGTTCGCAAGGCTCATAGAAAAACTCGGCTCCCAGCCCTACGGCCTTAAGCCAGTCGCGGAAGACCTCCGGGAGGCGCTCGACAACGCGGGGAAAGGGTCTTTTGTCATAAGGACATCGGGCAGAGAGTGGACGCTCGGTGAAAGGACCCTCATAATGGGCGTCTTGAACATCACGCCTGATTCGTTTTACGACAGCGGGAGGTTCCTTGAAAAGGAAAAGGCGACTGAAGGGGCGCTCAAGATGGCCGAGGACGGCGCTGACTGGATAGATGTCGGCGGCGAGTCAACAAGGCCGGGCGCAACGGCCGTGGACGAGGGAGAGGAGCTTAAGAGGGTAATCCCTGTCATAGAGGCGCTCTCCTCAAAGGGGCTTACGGTCTCGGTTGACACATCAAAGGCTATAGTTGCAGAGGAGGCGATTAAGGCCGGCGCCGGTATAGTGAACGACATAAGCGGCATGAGCGACCCTCGGATGATAGGGGTCTTGGCAGAGGCGGGCGTCCCGGTGGTGATTATGCACATGAGGGGCACGCCGCGGACAATGCAGGATGCGGTCGAGTATAAAGACCTCAGCGGGGAGGTCTTTGACTATCTCCAGTCAAGGATACGATGCGCCGTTGAAGGCGGCATCAAGCCTGAAAATATAATAATAGACCCGGGCATAGGTTTCGGCAAATCCAGAGAGGGGAATCTGGAGCTTATAAGAAACCTTTCGTGCCTTAAAACTCTGGGCAGACCTGTCCTTGTCGGCCCATCGAGAAAATCCTTCATAGGCCGGACGCTCGACAGGCCCGTTGGAGAAAGACTTTCCGGAACGCTCGCCGTGCTCGCGGCCGCCGTTCTTAACGGCGCCCATATATTGAGGGTGCATGATGTGCCGGAGGCCGGGGACGCGGCTCGCATGGCTGACGCCATAAAAAACTCCGGCGTTCAGACAAGCCGGGGCTTAGGGGCATAAACATCCGAGCCCGGTGATGAGGGCTTGCCCTTGAACGCTCCAGCGGTTAATGTTAGAATTTCCCGCAGAAACTCCGGGGAATTTGACAAGTAAGGAATCTTATGGTTGTAATTCGCTCGCTCTGCTTGATACAGTCTTAGCCTGAAAAGAGAGGTAATCCCACATGATGAAGAAAAAAAGGCTTTTCGGAACCGACGGCGTCAGGGGCATAGCGAACATCGAGCCTATGACCGCGGAGACCGCGCTGCAACTCGGCAGGGCCATAGCCTATCTCTTCAAGAAAGAGGAGAGAAGGCACAAAATCGTCGTGGGCAAGGACACCCGGCTTTCCGGCTACATGTTGGAGGGCGCGATGATGGCCGGTATATGCTCCATGGGCGTGGACGCGCTCATGGTCGGGCCCCTTCCGACACCGGGGATAGCCTTTATCACCACAAGCATGCGCGCGGACGCCGGGGTCGTCATATCCGCGTCCCACAACCCTTATCAGGATAACGGCATAAAGTTCTTTTCAAGGAAGGGGCTGAAACTTCCGGACGAGCTTGAGCTCGAGATAGAGAAGTTTTTGTTCGAGAACCGCGACCCCTCGCACAGGCCCACGGCGAGCGAGGTCGGCAAGGCCTTTCGCGTGGACGACGCCGCCGGCAGGTATATAGTATTCGCCAAGAGCACATTCCCGCAGGAGCTTACGCTCGACGGCGTGAAAATAGCCCTCGACTGCGCGAACGGCGCCACATACAGGGTGGCCCCGGCGATATTCTCGGAACTCGGGGCCGACATCGTTACGACAGGCGTAAGCCCGGACGGAGAGAACATAAACAAGGACTGCGGCGCCATGCATCCTGAGAGCCTTATCGCGTTGGTGAAGGCATCCGGCGCTCATGCCGGCCTCGCCTTTGACGGGGACGGCGACAGGTGTATAATGGTGGATGAATCCGGGAATATAGTCGACGGCGACCATATCATGGCCATAGCCGCCGTTGCCAAGCTCAGGGATAAAACGCTCAAGAAGAACACCCTCGTGGCCACCATAATGAGCAACTCGGCGCTCGAAGAGGCGCTCGCAAAGGCCGGCGGAAGTGTCGTAAGGACCACGGTAGGCGACAGGTATGTGGTTGAGGAGATGCTTAAAAACGGGTATAACCTCGGCGGCGAGCAGTCCGGCCATCTTGTGTTTTTCGACCACACGACCACAGGGGACGGGATTATCACCGCCCTTCAAATCCTTAAGAGGATGGTGAAGGACGGGAAAAAGCTCTCGGAGCTTTCTTCAGTCATGCGCGCATACCCGCAGATACTTTTGAATGTCATGGTCAAGAAGAAGGTTGACCTCGACGCCGTTATCCCGCTTAAAAAGGCACTGGACTCGGTAATCGGGCGGCTTAAGGGCAGGGGCAGGGCCTTCATACGCTATTCAGTCACAGAGCCTTTGGCGAGAATCACGGTCGAAGGCGAGAAAGAAAACGATATAATCGTCATGGCAGAGGAGCTT
>CAYIRV010000117.1:0-5750 GCA_964365865.1 uncultured Thermodesulfobacteriota bacterium
TTATAGCCGACCTTCAGGGATGATATGCCGGTGCGGGAACGTTCAGCGGCCTCAAGACGGGCGAGCCAATCCTTGCCGCCCGAGCCTATTGCGCGAAGCTCGTCGAGCGCGCTGCTGAAGCCTTTCCTTATTACCCCGCCATCCCTTATCGAGGCAGGAGGGCTGTCAACGATTGATTCCCTGATCATGTCCACGGCCTCGTGAACAGGGTCAATGGACGCCATTGCCTCCGAAAGAACGGGCGAGACGAACATATTAAGTATTGATTTTATCTCAGGCACTGATTCGAGCGAGGACTTGAGCATCGCCAAATCCCTCGGTGAGGAGAGCCCTGTAGAGAGCCTGCCCGCGAGTCTTTCGAGGTCATAGACCATGCCCATGAGGGTCTGTAGTTTTTTCCTTGCGCCCCTGTCCCCGGTAATCTCGGCCACGGCATCAAGGCGGCGGTTGATTGCCCGCGCGTCCTTCAATGGGCAGAGGAGAAACGACTTAAGGAGCCTTGCCCCCATGGCGGTCTTTGTCCTGTCGAGGAGTCCGAGGAGCGTACCCTCCGTAGCGCCTGCGGGCATATTCCTGACTATCTCGAGGTTTCGCCTGCTCGCGTGGTCAATGTGCATGAAATCGCGGCTGAAATACGGCGCGCACTTCCTTACATGCCCGAGGGGCGACTTCTGCGTCTCTTTTATGTAATTGAGTAAGGCCCCTGCGGCCGGTATTGCCGCGTCAAGGCCGGTAAGACCAAAGCCGTCGAGCGCAGCCACGCCGAAGTGGGTCATCAGGCGCTCAGAGGCCGTATGCATGGAAAAATCAAAGGAAGGAAGCCTCGTAATCTTCCTTACAGGCCAGTCCGCGCCCCAAGCCGGTATTTCCTGACCTTCCGGCAGCGCGAGCTCTATGGGTCTCAGACGGGAGATTTCGTCCCTCAACTCCGCGTTTGTGGCGAGCTCGGTCGCCATGAACTCCCCGGTGGACACATCCATGCTGGCAAGGCCGTATTTGCCCGAAGAGACGAAGACAGAGGATATGAAGTTATTGGACCCCCTGTCGAGAAGCTCGTCCTCAAAGGCTATGCCCGGTGTAATGACCCTCGTAACCGCCCTTTCGACAATATGACCCCCCCTAATCCCCCCCTTACACAAGGGGGGGATTGAGGGGGGGTCTCCCATCTGCTCGCATACGGCCACCTTGTGGCCGGCCTTGATAAGCCGCGCTATATAAGAAGACGCCGCGTGGTGCGGCACGCCGCACATGGGAATCTTCTTTTCCCTGTCCCGCGATGTAAGGGCTATTTCGAGGATGCCGGCGGCCAATACGGCGTCGTCGAAGAACATCTCGTAGAAGTCGCCCATCCTGAAAAAAAGGATAGCGTCCTTGTGCATGCCCTTTATATCGAGGTACTGCCGCATGGCAGGGGTAAGTTCCTTATACATACCAGTCTTCGCGGTCGAAGTTTTCCGAAGGCACCGAAAGGACGAACATGCCCTTTACAGGCCATCTTTCTATGCCCTCTTCGAGCGCGTCAATACTTAAGAACATCCGTATTTCGCCGTTGCTTACGGCCCCGAGCGCGGAGAGCGGAACGGCCAACTCCACGCAGTCATCAGCCGCAATACGCGCGGCAGCGGCCTCTTCCCATTCGTCCTTGTCAGGGGCCTTTGTGTAGAGCCTCGCCGCTGATGAGGCCCCTTCGACAATGCCCTCGACCCGTGCGTGCCCGGGATGGAGGAAGCTCAACCTGAATTCCCATTTTTTCCGGTGCGGCTTATGCCTGCCGAGATAATCGAGCCGCAGGAAAAGCTCGTCGGTTGAAAAACCGTAATATATCGTATCGAGAAGCCCTGAGCCCTGAAACTCCATGTGCATCGAGCCGCCGTGATGCACGCGCTTGATTTTGCCCGCGGACAGCCACTCGAAGTAGTTGGTAACCTCCCCGTCAATCACGGGCTTAAGGTAGGCCGCGGGCGCGCTCAAAGGCAACACGCCCTTTTCCTCGGTAAGTATAGGAATATCCAGCGCCACTGGCGGCTCCTTACCGATAAGAAAATAGACCTTCTTGAGGTGGTGTCTGAAGAGAATGTCGAACTCCTCGTCGCATGCCGATGAATGGTCGTCGCCGTACCACCAGAACCAGTCGCTCCCCTCGCTCGCGTATATCTCGTTCCACGCCTCCTCGAGCGCTTCCTTCTTCTCTTCGTAGAGGTCTTTGCGCCTGAGAGACTCCTCGGCGTTCATAAGCGCGGTTCTGGCCGCGCTTATATAGTCCCACGCGGTATTGTCCTCATGATGTCCTATCCAGACCTTGAAGTTGTGGTTTATCCAAGAACCGGGAAAAATCCACTGGAGGCGCTCCCGCGAATGGGTTGAGGCGAGAAATTCGCTTACTGTCGAGCATTTAAGCTCCGGATGGTCATTAAGCCTCGAATACAGACTTACGAGAAAGTCCCTGCCGTCGTTCCTGTAGTTTTCCCAGGCGTTCTCGCCGTCGAGTATTATGGGGACTATGTAGTTCGCCGGTGAATCGAGCATCCGCTTGGCCCTTTCGAGCCTTGAGACAAGGTCAGCGGCCGCCATATCAGGATCGGCCTTCGCGTATTCAAACCCTATGAGGTCCGAAAGGAAATGGTCCCTGAACAATACACTCAACCCGTCACCCGCGCCGTCAACCGTATACGGCCTGTAGAGGTGCGGGTCTGTGCAGTTGCCGGACGAGTCCCTCCCTATCGGCCTCCTGAGCGTAGCGGAAAGGATTTCCTCGTCCGTCGCTATCCAACGTATGCCCTGGCCTCTGACAAGCCCGAGCATATCGAGGCTTACGGAGCCTTCGGGCGGCCAGAGCCCGTTCGGCCTTGTGCCGAAGGTCCTCTCAAAGAGCGCTATCCCCTTTTTAAGCTGCGCCTCTGCGTCCTCCGGGTGCTGGAACCTTACTAAAGGGAGGACCGCGTCCGGCATGGCCGCCTTGGCCGAATGGCTGTCGCAAAGAAGAGGGAGTATCGGATGGTAATAAGGGGATGTGGAAAGCTCCACTATCCCCTTCTCCATCATCTCCCTGTATTTCGGCAGTATCCTGCCGGTTATCTCAGACTGTTTTTTCAAGAGCCCGTTTTTTTCCGCCTCTGTGTAGCCGCGGCCTTTTTTTTCGAGCATCTTAAGGAACACATCCCTTGACCGTATCGAAGGGTCTATCCACGCGAGGTTGAAAAGCACCTGCAGGTCGAGCATGTCCTGCTCCATGTAGTACCTCATCGCCCTCTGTATCTCATCATGGCCGCCGGAGGCTCCGCGCTTCCTTAACAGCTCCCAGTATCTGGGGAACGGCTTTATCATATTGTCCCAGTTGGCGTGGAAAAAGTTCTTCAATATGAACGTCTTGTCCTCTGCCTTAAGCTCGGAGGCGTCTTTCTTTGTAGTCTCGATGTATCGGTCAACTGCCCTGCCGGAGGAGTAATCCTCGATCTGCTCTATGAGCGAGGGCACTATATTGAAGGTCTGGTGAACGGAGGGGAATTCATCGAGGATGGCCACCATGTCGAGGTAGTCTTTGGTGCCGTGCAGAAGAACCCAGGGCATGACATATTCCCCTGAAAGCGGGTCCTTGTAGAGCGGCTGGTGCATATGCCAGATGAAGGCTATGTTGAGTCTTTCGCTCATAGCCGGCCCTCGGCCGTCAGCACGATGAGCCTGCCGCTGTCAGTCATAATGGCCGCCCTGCCGTAAGCCGCAGAGCCGTTAGCGCTGACAGTTGACGGAAGCATCATCCCCCAGAGGGTCTTGCCGTCCGATGCGCTCACGGCCTCGATATATCCCCTTTCGCTCGTGAAGAGGTTAATGCCGAGTGGTTTGTATGTGAAGTTAGTCAGTATGAAGACTACATCGCCAGCGGCAAAAACAGACGAAGTCCTGCCTTGCTTAAGCTCCCGGCTCCAGAGTATGGAGCCGGTATTCATGTCAACGGCCGCGGCCTGATCCATTCCCGCGATTATGAGTTTTTTGCCGCCTGATATGACAAAATCGTCCGCCTTTATGAAATTGTAAAGGCCGGCCTCTAAGCCTGTTTCAGCGTCAAAGACCGCGACTGCTCCGCTTTTGTCAATCACATATACCTTTGAGTCAAGAACGAGGGGGGTGGTCCGTGTGTTCCCGTTGCCAGCGGATTCAGCGGATGCCTTTTTTGACCAAAGCTCCCTGCCTGAAGACGCATCAAGAGAGACGAGCGTGTTGTCTGAAAAAACCTGATACAGCCTTTGGCCCCATAACGCCGGAGAGCTATCTGTCCTCGGAGACATGCTGTGGAAGGCAGGCCGTGAGTAGCTCCAGAGCTTATCACCTGTCTTGAGGTCAAGGGCGGTAACCCTGTCGTCCGACGAATAGAAAAAAACCGTGTGAGCCGCTATAGCCGGCGAGGATGTGATTTCGGACTTTGCCTGATGTCTCCACAGCTCGCGCCCTGTTGCGTCATCAAGGCACCTGAAGATGCCGTCGGCTGAGCCGGAGCAGACGGCCGCTGGAGCGGCAGCCAGCGAAGATTCCGCAGGCGCGCCGAGGCTTGACTTCCAGAGGAGACCGCCTGTTAAAAGGTCGAAGGAATAAACTTTGCCTCCTGTTGAGCTTACAAAAAGCCTTGTGCCGTATATGGCAGGAGAGGACGGCTCTTTCTCAGGGAAGACGCTAATCAGGTTGAATTCGCCTATGTCCCTTGACCATGACACCCTCAGGGGGAGACTTAACTCCGATGAGGCAAAGTTTGTCCGCGCCGAGTCATGCAGATATGTCCCCCACGGGTCTCCGCTGCCCGTAAGCGGCAGGGCCTGAGTGCAACCGGCTGCAATGAAGAGCAGGGCCGCGAATAAGTAGAAAAAGATTTCAGACGCAGGCTTTTTCAAGGAGTTCTGCGGCATTTCTGCGGATTTTTTCAAAGCCTGTCTTGTCGAGTCCGGCCCCTAATGCTATCTTTAACGCCCTTTCGAGGCTTATGAGGTCGTTGGGGCCGTGGGTGTCAGTGTTCAGAACGAGCCTAACCTTGAACCGGGTTGCGACAGCGGCGACATGGCCGTTTGAAAGGCTGTGACCGGAGCGGCTTGTCAACTCGAATGAGACGCCGCTTTTTGCCGCGAGCCGGCATTCCTCGTGGCCCACAAGCCCGGGGTGCGCAAGTATGTCGACCTTGGCCTTGATGTAGGCAAGGTTTGTCCCCGGAGCCACAGGCTCGGTCATGGTCTCGCCGTGGCCCACGACCATGCGCGCACCGAGGCTCCTCGCTTTTTTGACCAACCGGGGTATATCCGCGACCGGGATATGCGTAAGCTCCACCCCGGGAACCACCCTCATGCCCTTGGCATCATCGAGCTCGCTGGCCGCCTTGATAAGCTGCTTCACAACGAAAGCGATGTTTGACCCGTCGGCGTGGTCAGTGATGGCTATGGCCCTGTAGCCCGCAACCATTGCCCTCCTTACAAGCTCCGATGGGAGAAGCGCCCCGTCGCTTGCGAGGCTGTGTGTGTGAAGGTCTATCATACACCCCCCCCTGCCCCCCCTGCCGGCGTGTGGGTCGTTGGGGGCCCTATTGAGGGCGAAATTAAGGGCTTGGGCGCATTGGTCGATATTGTAGGGGTTTACGACCAGTGCTTCAGGCAGTGCGCGGGCACGCCTTCGCCGACCCGCTGGCCGATCCCGGCGAGCAGGATCTCACCGCCCATGTCGATTTCCAGGCGCTGGCCAATGCCGCCCACGCAGCTGGCGCCTCAGTCACCCCG
>CAYIRV010000118.1:0-5725 GCA_964365865.1 uncultured Thermodesulfobacteriota bacterium
CGGCGTTATGGAGGGTTTTTCCCTTAAGCCCCTGAACTTCCACGCCCCGGCCCCGAGGAGAAACATGGCGAGCGTCGAGAGCATGAAGGGCGCGCCGAGTATGGCGCCCACGCCGACATCCTCGCTTATATGCTGGTTGTCCCCTGTGATTATGGCCACGAGCGGAACCATTGACTCAGGCAGCGCCGTGCCCACTGCCGCGAATATGCTCCCTGTAACGCCCTCCGAGAATTTAAGCTTAGCTCCGAGCGATTCAACCGCGTTTGTGAAGACCTCGGCGGCCGCGACTATCACTATGAGATAAAAAATGAGGGTTATAATATCAAGTGTCAAGCCGCATCCTCCCTTACGCCTCTTACAAGCTCGGCCCTCTGGCCCCTGAAGAAGAGAAGAAGGACCATGCCGATGACTAATATCCCGGAGCCGGTTATCACGAGCCATATGCCGGGGTCTTTGTTGATGTTAAGGACTACATAATCGCCCATCATGTAGTCTTTAAGAGCAACCGTCCGGCTGCCGAGCTTTACGGATGAGCCCGGGGCCCGGACATCGAGGAACGCCCTTGTCCCGTCCCAGAGCCTTACCTCTATGTGCGGGTTTCTGAACTCGTTTGAAAGGCTTACGGGATTGCCTGCGCTGTCGAGGCTGAAGTCCGGGTAAATTCCGGCGAGGCCCAGCTCTTCGCCTTTGTCGAGCAAGGCTCTGCCGAAAAACCGTACGCTCAATTCAGTCCCATCCACATCAAGGACAAGCCCCTTAGGGCTTTTACCTTGGTCAGCGTGGTAGAACGCTATGCCTTTGTATATGACAGGACTGTTAATCATGATAACGGACTTTTTCACCTCTTGAGCGCCCTCAAAAACCGTTACCCCTGTCTTAAGGGATTCGAGCCTGCCTTCGGGACTTGCCTTTATCTCAAGGGAATCGAGCGCCACATAAAGGCCCTCTCTATTCGGCACAGGGGTTTTCTCACCCTCAAACACGACATTGCCGCTTGTCTTGAATCCCCATAGGCTTCCGGCAAGGTGTCCGAGGAGGGCGAGCATAAAACCTATGTGCACTATGTGCGGAAACAAGGCGCTTACCGGCTTTTTAAGTCTGACTATCGAGTAAATCCTGTCAACGGTGCATACGAAGGTGTTGAGCGCAAAGAGGAATACGAAGAATATAAGGGCGAACACCCACAGGACAAGCCCGGGCCGCGACTTTACCGCCAGACTCAGGCCGTTGATTAGGACAGTCTGGTCAAGCATGCTGAAGAGGTTCTGGTTCTTTACTGTTACGATTGAGCCGTATGCCGTAACAACGCAGACAATAGCCGCAAGCGCCACTGTAAGAGAAATGGAAGCGAAAAATCCCCAAAGCCGTTTCATGGAAAGACCCCGAAAATCCGTCGTAAAAGATATAAGATAAATGTCAGGGGCTTTTGTGTCAAGCAAATACGGTTTATATAAACAGGAAAAGCCGCGTTTGGGCGCTCCGGGCCTTTATATTGAGAGGGGTTTTAAAAGTCATGTCAATTACCCTTTGTATTCCCTGAAGCCGTTCACTAATTGGCGGAATGAAGTGGGCTTGTATTTGTCAAAACCTTCCTGGTCCACATAAACAAACTCGTATTTAATATCTGTTTGTACCCTGTTGATATCTTCGCACCATTGCCGCAGCCGTTGCATTTTCAACGGAACGTCCAAGTCCTCCCGCCCCTTGGTTTCGACAACGAAAATCCTCTTGTCGGCCAGTTTGACCAGAAAATCCGGGTAGTAGTTGGAGATATCGCCGTCCGCGTTCACGTAGTCCAACTTGAAATGAACTGCCATATAATTCTTGGCATAGGAAACCACATCGTCACAATCCTCCAGAAAGCTGGCAAACAACAACTCAAAATGGCTGTCCCCGATGATGCGGTTGAAGACGCTTTTTTTGGGGATGAGGTAGCCTTGGTCTTTGGTAACAAAAGGGCGCGTCTGCCGCAGCTTGATGGTATCGCGGATTTCGGCGTCCCCCTTGTCCTGGACTGTAAGGGCGTTGATCGCCTTTTTGAAAGTTTCTATCAGGGTTTTGGTGGCGGTCAGTTCCGACAGGTTGCGAAGCGTGTTAGGGTTTTCAAGTTCCACCGTGCGGTCAAACAATTGCTCTTGCACAAACGCCTTGACCTTGCCATACAGCACATCGTAGCCGCTGACCAGCCGCAAATCTTTCATGATGGTCTGCGTGAAATAGCCGATTACACTGCGGTAATCGGCTACGCCGGCCGTGTCGAGTATGGTGGTGTGCGTAACCTCGCCTGTGGTAATGTCCTTGAAGACAATCTCCCGTTGTTCTTCCTCGCTGAACTGTAAATAGGCGATTCGCTTATGCCCCATCACGCCCGCGTCCAACGCGCTCAGGTTCTTGTATTCACGGTAAACGCGCGGCGTGAGCACCGGGATTTCAATGTCCAGCGCCTCAATGTCTTTTTTGACATTTTCCTTGTCAATCTCCACCACCAACGGAGTTTTGGCTTGTGTGCCTTCGCCCATGGGTTTGCGTTCAAGAACAACACCCTCGGCCTGAATGGATTCCACGAAGTCCATAAAAGCTTTAGTGCCTACCACGCTGACGTATTCTTCCACGCCGCCGGGATACATTTTGCGTAAACCGCGCCCCAAGGTCTGTTCTGGCAAAATGTTACTCTGGGCGGCATAGGCGCGAAGGCCGACAATAGTTGTAACATTTCGCACGTCCCAGCCCTCTTTCAGCATCATAACTGATACGATGGCCTTGAAGGGGTTATCCAGTCCATCAATAGCGTTGGCTTGCTTGCGGAGTTCAATCAACTCCTCCTTGCTCTTGCCGCTCGTTGATTCGGAAATTTCGCCGTTTTTATTGGTATGGATGACCAGCACAGCGTCTTTCAAGTCCGGGTAATTGTTTTCGAGATATTCGGCCACGTCGTCGCAGTTGCGGGTGTCGTCGGTCATGACGAACAGAATGGCTTTCTTGCCCATCTTTTCGTGTTCCGCATAGGCATTGCGCCATTCGATCACGCCCAAGTGGATATAGTCGTTATATTTCTCGGTATACTTGGCGCTCTGGCGCTCCACCAATTTAGCGCGGCTGGGGGCGTCGGGCAGGACGGGGTGTTTGACCACGTTTTGAGAGATGGCTTCAACCAGCGGGTAATCGGCAATGGTCTGAACGAAAATCCCGCCATTGTTATGCTTGGGCGTTGCGGTAACATCCACCTGCAAAGAAAGAGACGCTCCTTTTTGCTTCAGGCGGTTGTGGATGTCTTCGATGGATTTGAACCATGCCATGCGAGGGTCGTGGATGTGGTGCGCCTCGTCATTCAAGACCATCAGTTCGTCAATGTCGCGCACTATCATGCCCAAATCCACCTTTGAGTCAGTGGTGGCGCCGCTGGGCCGCTTACCCAAGAAGTAGTCCATCGTGTCTTCATCATCGGGTGAGGCTGGAATGTCATCGCCGGAATAGACGCGATGGATATTGGTTAAAAAGATATTGCCGGTATGCCGGGTAACGCGCACATCGTCCTGAACATGCAGGGTCAGTTGAAAATCGTCGCGCCAGTTGCGCCCGTCCACGCCGTTGTCTGGGATTACCGGGTCTTCAAAAAAGATGCGCAGGCCCTGAAAATCCTTGTATATGCGGTCAAGCACGATAATATTAGGGGCAATCACTAAAAAATTGCGAGCCAGTCCGGAATTAGGCTCATATAGCTTGTGATAAAAACTCCATGCAAGCGCAAGGCTCAGCACCTTGGTCTTGCCTGTGCCGGTCGCCATCTTTATGACAAAACGCCGCCATGTCTCGTCAAACATCCCCGCCGAGACCGCGCCGGAACTGTCGAAGCGCATCAAGTCGTATTTGTCCTTCACCTCAACCACATCATACAGGTAGATAATCGTCTCCAACGCCTCGCGCTGGGCAAAGTAATACTGGAACTCGGCCATCGCGCCGTCGTTTTTGGGGAGCAGGTGAGGGGTCTTGAACCACCAATTGAGCAGGCTCTTACTCGTATCCGTTGCCCCCGCGTAGCCGCTGTCCCGCCATTCCTTGACCTTCTTCCGCAGTTGCAACACAAGCGGCGGCATCAGTTTTTCAGAACTTGCCTCCCGCAGTGCTTCATCAGCCGGAAACCAGCGTATGCCCGGGTCGAGGATGGCGTAGGGCGATTCGGGGAAGTTAGGATGCAGGGCCATCAGCTCAACTCTTGTATCATCTTTTTAATTGCCGTGGATAATGGCTGTAAGTCATGGGTGCAGATCCAGAACACCTGCTCGGCGTCAATATCGAAGTACTGGTGAGCGATGATATCTCTGAACCCGATCGCCCCTTTCCAATCGGCCTCGGGATAATGCGCAAGAAGCTCGCCGCCGGTAATTTTGTCGATATTCTTTAAAGCCTCGCCGACGGCTATGAAGAGCATACAAATACTGTCCAGCGATTCCATGCCAGCCGCAGTGCGGGTAAATTCTTCGGCGCTGCGATACCGTCCGGCGCGTTGGGCGATTTTCTGCAGGGCGGCTGCGATTTGAAGCAGGATGGAGTGCGCCAGACTCTGGTCATACATAGTGCGCCTCCTTTTCGATACGTTCCTTCAGAAAAGGGTTCATATTTTCACGCACGCGCACGATATCAACCGGTTTATGCACCCGCGCCTCAATCAATTCCTTGATATGCACTAACGCGAACGGGTCGGGCGTTTGAGTCTTAATGCAGATGTCTACATCACTGTCTGCGCGGGTTTCGTCGCGCCCGACCGAGCCGAACACGCCGATCTCCATGATGCCGTATTGCTGGGCGTACTCTTGCTTGAATTGGCGTAAAATAGCAAGGACTTCGTCTCTTTTCATGTCCTTCCTCCAATATTTACTTCGACAATCGTCATGGTGTCGTTGCCGAAGATGTCCACAACCTTGACCGCGAGCTTCCGCCGTCCCGGCGGGCATTCATGAAAGATGCTGGTCAGCTCCAAAGAACGGTCTTTTTTGGTGCGGAAGGACTGCCATTCGTTTTCAAACACATAGTCGCCTGTCCAGACCTCTTTATATTCATCGAGCTTCAACTGCGTCGGCTCCACGCCTCCGTCCAGCCTCTGTTGGGCCATTTGCTCTTTTGGTTTTCTTATAATCTCCTTCTTGCTCTCAAAGTTGAAATCCACCGCCCAGTAATCAATCCAGTCCGTCCACTTTTTAGTCAAGACCTCTCGGCTTACGATGCCGTCCTTGTCCTTGCTCACCTTTACGATTTGCCCCTTCTCCACTACAATCTTACTGCCCTTGTCCTTAAGTGTTGCTTCGGCATTGGCAACCGAGTCCTGCGAATAAAAGACCGAAAAATCGGTAAGCTCAACAGCCACCTTAAAAAGTCCCCCTGATAAGGGGGACTTAGGGGGTTGTTTGTACCGATGTTTGACTTTATCCAACAAATCCAAATACACGCCTTCGATATTATTCAAGACGTCTCGATTGGCATATCGAATCACTTCAATCCCAAGCCGATTCAACTTTGCCGTACGCTGCTTGTCATAGTCCTCTTGCTCCGCATGGGTGTCGCCGTCAATCTCTATCGCCAACATGAGTTCCGCGCAATAGAAATCTACTATATATTGATCCAGCGGCTTTTGGCGCGTGAATTTAATATCGGCCAGCCGCTTGTCTTGCAGCGCCTCAAACCATAGCTTTTTCTCGGCGGGGGTGGAGTTTTTACGATTCTCTCTCGC
>CAYIRV010000119.1:0-4673 GCA_964365865.1 uncultured Thermodesulfobacteriota bacterium
CTGTCTGTCTGTCTGAGCAATTTGTGTGCCATACTGCTTCCCAGGATGTGTCTTTGATATTCCGTGAAAGAGCTAAAAAAAGCCGCCAAAAGAAAATTTCCGCTTTCTTTTGAGGCCCCGTTGCCTCAAAAAAATCAACCTTCCTCGCCTTTACAAGTATTGGCTTTATAGCATAACCGTTACAACCTGTCAACGCCTTATTTCACCCTCCCCTCAATCCCCTCCCATCAAGGGAGGGGGAAGGATGGGGCACTGCCCTCTCCCTGCAGGGAGAGGCGAATGTTCCCTTCCTTATTCTCCCCCTTTCGTAAAGGGGGATTTAACCTTCGTCCTATAAATCCACCCTAACCCTCCTTATTCCAAAGGAGGGAATTTCCAAATCCCCCTCTCCTTAGCGGGTTGAGGGGATGATGAAAAAATGGTTAAAAAAACAACAAACCAAAAAACTATTGACAGCATCATACAACCGTGCTAATGTGAGCTATCCTTTCATGCATCAGTCATTTGCCTATAAAACATACCTCCGAGTTTCAAACCGGACGATATAAGCCAAAGAGGAAAAAGCAGGTAATCCCGGCATAACCCCTAAAAAACAGGTATGCGCCCTTTGCATAGCGTCTAAACCTTCGCATGATTCAGGAAGACGGCCGCCAGAGCATTAATCCCTCGGCATAAATATGAATGTTTACCCCCTTGGTTCCGTGTATAAAAATACCCTGACATAACAACCCAATGCCGCGGCTGTAATGCCTTTCCGGGGCTAACCTTTAAACTCTGTTGCATAATCCTAAAAGCAAATTTTAATACCTAATATCGCAGTAAACCCCGCTCATCCCCAAAAAACGCGGTCAAACCCCAAGAGGAGTAGTGTATGAACCTTAAGGAACTTAAGGAAAAAAAAATCAGCGACCTTACCACGCTCGCAAAAAAATACAACATAGAGTCAGCTTCCGGCATGCGAAAACAGGACCTGATATTCGCCCTGCTTCAAAGCCAGAGCGAGCAGAACGGCCTGATATACGGCGAGGGCGTGTTAGAGACCCTGCCGGACGGCTTCGGGTTTCTCCGGGCGCCGGATTACAACTATCTGCCCGGCCCTGACGACATATATGTATCGCCGTCCCAGATTAGAAGGTTCAACCTGAGGACAGGCGAGACCGTATCAGGCCAGATACGGCCGCCGAAGGAAGGGGAAAGGTATTTCGCGCTCCTCAAGGTCGAGAAGGTGAACTACGAAGACCCGGAGGTGGCGCGCGACAAAATCCTATTCGACAACCTCACCCCGCTTTATCCGCAGGCAAAAATCAACCTCGAAACAGCCCCGAAGGGCGACCTCTCGATGAGGGTCATGGACCTTTTCACGCCCATTGGGCTTGGCCAGAGGGGCCTCATCGTGTCCCCTCCGAGGGCCGGAAAAACCATGCTCCTCCAAAAGATCGCCAACGCCATCACCACAAACCATCCGGAGATAATCCTCCTCGTGCTCTTGATTGACGAGCGGCCAGAAGAGGTTACTGACATGCAGAGGTCGGTCAAGGGCGAGGTGATTTCCTCCACATTCGACGAGCCTGCCCAGAGGCATGTGCAGGTATCCGAGATGGTCATTGAAAAGGCCAAGAGGCTCGTGGAGCACCAGAAGGATGTCGTAATACTGCTCGACTCGATTACCCGGCTCGCGAGGGCATACAACACCGTGGTGCCTCCGAGCGGCAAGGTGCTTTCAGGAGGCGTTGACTCCAACGCCCTTCATAAACCAAAGAGGTTCTTCGGCGCGGCCAGAAATATCGAGGAGGGCGGGAGCCTCACAATCATAGCGACCGCGCTTATAGAAACAGGGAGCAGGATGGACGAGGTCATATTCGAGGAATTCAAGGGAACCGGCAACATGGAAATCGTGCTCGACAGGAAGTTAGGCGAGAGGAGGGTATTCCCGGCCATTGATTTGAATAAGTCAGGCACGAGGAAGGAAGAGCTGTTGCTTACAAAGGAAGAGCTCAACAGAATCTGGATACTCAGAAAGGTCCTCCAGCCCCTTAACCCGGTCGAGGCCATGGAGTTCCTGTTAGAGAAGATACAGAACGCGCCTTCCAATAAGGTGTTCCTGCAGTCCATGGGCAAGTGATACCGCTGCCCCGTCCGTTCAGCGGGGCAGCATACGGATTGCCCTCACCGGCAGCGAGCCGTGCCTGCCGCTTACCATGAATCAATCCCATGAGGCTTTCCACTTAAAGAAATCAGACCTCCGAGGCAACATGTCCTTCAAATCAGGCTTTGTTTCAATAATAGGACGGCCTAATACAGGCAAGTCAACGCTTCTCAACGCTGTCTTGGGCGAGAAGATTTCGATAGTCTCTGACAAGCCCCAGACAACGAGAAACACGCTCAGGGGCGTAAAGAACCTCAATGACTGCCAAATCATATTCCTCGACACCCCGGGCATACACAGGGCAAAAGGCCTTTTGAACGAGTTCATGCTCAAGCAGGCCATGTCCGCGCTTTCAAACATTGACTGCATAGTCTATCTCGTGGAGGCAATGCGTCCTGTTACAGGAGACGACCGCCTGATAATCGAGAGCCTGAAAAAGGTAACCGCGCCCGTCATACTCGCTGTGAACAAGATAGACATGGTGAAAAAACATGAGCTTCTGCCGCTCATGGACGAATATTCAAGGCTCTTCGCCTTCAGGGAGATAATACTTGTCTCCGCGCTTAAAGGCGACGGCATCGAGACACTCCTTGAATCCGTCAAGGCGCTTCTCCCCGTTGGCCCGGAGTATTTTCCGGAGGACGCGGCGACCGACCAGCCCATGAGGTTCATAGCGGCCGAAATAATAAGGGAGAAGATATTCATTCACACGCATGAGGAGGTCCCGTATTCATCAGCCATCGTGATAGAGGAATACAAGGAGAAGAACGGGCTTGTGTCCATAAGCGCGGCAATCAATGTGGAGCGGGATTCCCAGAAAGGCATCATCATCGGCAAAAAAGGCTCGATGCTCAAAAAAATCGGCACAGAGGCAAGGAAGGACATCGAGGCGATAGCCGACGCAAGGGTCTATCTGTCGCTCTTTGTGAAGGTTTCCCCGGAGTGGACAAAGAACCGGCTCGCGCTTAAGGAGTTCGGGTATTGACAGCGCGCAACACCGCGCCATAAAAGGGTGTTTTTGAAAACAACCGTTAGACATAAGCCCGCGCTTCTTGTCATTGCCGTTGCAATCGGCGTATCCGTTCTTGCGGGAGCCGCGTATCTTCTCTCAACCCCCATTGACATCTCCAGCCGCCCCGGGCTTATCGGTTTATCGGACAAGACGCGGATTACAACAACCGGCAGGCTCGTGTTAAGGGTTTTACCCGAACCTCGAATCGAAGGCGCTAACATCGGGATTTCCTACATGGGGGAAGAGGTCATGCGCATAGGCAAGGCTCGCATTGTCCTGTCCCCTTACCGGCTCTTGACGCTTAAGGCCTCTGTCAAAGAGCTTGAGCTTGACGGCGCGGAACTTCTCATCAAGAGGCGGCCCAAAGGAGGCGTAAATATCGCCGGGCTTTTCAAGGACAGCGGCAGACTGAGCCTCGGCTCACTTGGTTCATTGAGCATAAAAAACAGCAGCGTCTCTTTTACGGACGAGGCATTGTCTCCTTCTGTCCCGCTTGATACGGCTTACATCAGCGCAAGCGCCGGACGGGGCGCAGATGGGCTTTCGTACTCGTTTGACGCAACGTTCACAAGCGGCGCACGGATTGAAGCACAAGGCAGCGCCTTATCAGGCGGCCCGGATATCATAAAAGGCTCTCTCTCCATCGCCGACATCGGCCTTTCGTTGCTGAGCGCTTATTTAGAGCCGCTCATCCCCGGGCTTAAGATTAAAGGCGCGGCCCACATAAAAGCGTCTTATTCCTATAAGCCGCATGGAATAGCGGAGTTCGAAGGAAACGGCGATTTGAGGGAATTGACCCTCTCTCACAAGGATCTGGGGCCAAGGCCGTTCAGGCTCGAAAAGCTGAACATGCCTTTCAGTGCCGGGTTCGGCAAAGGCAAGACCCTCATAATCGTAAATAACGCCGCAATCGGCATGGAAGGCGCCAAGGCCGCGCTATCGTTCAGTATTGACGCAGGCGCGGCACATGCCAAGACCATTGATTTAAGCCTTTCAACAACCCCGATAAGCCTTAAAAAACTCGCGGGATTTTCTTTGGTAAAGGCGGCCTTCAAAAGAGCTGGTTTATCCCCGTCAGGCGGGGACATCTCAATTGAAGACGCCCACGCATCATTCGGCATAGCAGAACCTAAAAACCCTGAAGGCATCTTTAGCTCCTTCAAGTTGAAGGCCGCGCTCAACAAAGCGGCCTTCAACATCAAAGGGCTTGACTCCGCGTTCTCGGAGATAAACGGCAAGGTGTCTTTAGAACACGGCGCGCTTCTGCTCCATGACATTTCAGGTAACTACGGCAGGGCCTCGTTCGAGGGGCTGGATGGGAAAATAGACGACCTCAACGGCACGGCTGCTTACGAACTGACGCTCAAGACATCCTTGGACGCAAAGGACTTGCTTAAGGCAATGGCAGTCAACGGACCCCCCCCTCCCCCCCGTACACCAGGGGGGGGGGGGGCCCGCGCGCATGATGCGGCAGGCCCTCTTGAGGTTGACCTCAACAGAAAGGGGAGCCTGAGG
>CAYIRV010000119.1:4683-5672 GCA_964365865.1 uncultured Thermodesulfobacteriota bacterium
CAAATACATCCTTGTACGCAAAGGACTTGCTTAAGGCAATGGCAGTAAACGCAACCCCCCCCCCTCCCCCCCTTACACACGGGGGGGGAGGGGCCCGCGCGATTGATGCGTCAGGCCCTGTTGAGCTTGACCTCAACATAAAGGGAAGCCTGAGGCACAGGTCTCCTGTGGCATATTCAGGGACCATCGGCATGAAGAGGGTGAGGCTCTCTTACGCCGGACTTACGGGCTTTGCATCAGGCAGAGCCGCATTTGACGCTCACGCCGTTGCGCTCGATTCCATTATTGTAAAGCACGGCCAGTCTCATATAAAGATTGCCGGAAATATCGCGGGCTACAAGACAAAAGACCCTGCCTTTGATTTAATTGTTGAAGGGGCTGCCTCAGGCCGGGCGTTTAAGGAAGTCCTGCCGAATCTCCTTAAAGACCTTTCGATTGACGGCCAAGCGGCTTTCAGGCTCAGGCTCAAGGGCCGCCTGAGAGATTACTCCATAGCCGCCTCAACAGACCTGACGGTTGCCGGGATTTCCTACAAGGGCATGGTGAAAAAAGACAGCGGCTATCCGGCAGAGGCGCGGCTCGCGGCAGGGATGAAAAAAAACGGCATTGAGATAAAGGACTTGAGGCTTGCATTCGGCGGATCCTCTGTAAAAATATCAGGCAAGGCAGGCATAGATAAACCCGGCTACTCCTTCTCAGTCTCATCAGAGAGGCTCCTTGTCCATGACATCGCCCATCTTTCGCCCTATCTCGAAAAGTCCGCCACGGCCAACGGCGCTGTCCATGTTGACATCGTTGTTTCATCCGATGGCGCGGGAAAAAACTACAAAGGCAATCTCTCGGTCAGGGACGCGGGATTTTCGAGCACGCATTTTGAAAAACCTTTTGAGGGAGTAAACGCCGAGGCCGCGTTCACGGGGAACAGCGCCGACATTAAAATAACAGGTCTCAAGACCGGCTCGACAGAGTTGAGGGCAGGCATTGAAGTC
>CAYIRV010000120.1:0-5669 GCA_964365865.1 uncultured Thermodesulfobacteriota bacterium
CGCCCTGCCGTCCGCCCTTGACTCAATCCTTATTGAAGACGCAACCCTCGCATCAGACGCCCTCATCGGCGTTTATGAGTCCAGCAAAGGCAAGGACGGCTATGTGTCAATTGACGTTTTCGCCCATTTGTCCAGCGCGGGCGCCATAATCAAGAAGGCTAAAGTCCTTATTGCCGCGATAGAGAGGCCCAATGTCATGCTGAGGATTCCGGCCTCCGGCGCGGGCATAAGGGCAGGGGAGGCCCTTGCCTCCGGTGGCGCGGCCGTATATCTCACGAACATACATACCGTGGAAAGGCTCAAAGGCGCGTTGACCGCCCTTGCCAACGGATTGAGGAAAAGGCCGGTAACGCAAGGGCGGTCTTTCCCGCGCCTGTGCGTCGCCGGGTTTTCAGTAAACAGGATTGAGGCGGAGGTTGACTCCTTGATTGACGAAAGGGTCAGGAAAGAGCCTTCAGAGGACAGAAAGACGCGGCTCCTCGCGCTTAGAGGCCGTTCCGGGCTTTCATGCGCGCGGCTCGCGTATGAAACATACGAGGAAATCGCGGGCAGGGGCAACCCCCCCTTGACAAGGGGGGGATTAAAGGGGGGGTTGGCGCTAATATGGGAAGGCGCATCGCAGACCGACTTCATGGAGAGCGATGTGAAGTTCATCGAAGGGCTTTCAGAGAAAGCGACCATATGCCTCACGCCCTATCGCTTAATCAGCGCATTTTCCGGCAGGGGCAACCCCCCCTTGACAAGGGGGGGATTAAGGGGGGGTTATGTCCATGTCCTTAATGAAATGGCGTCTCTCAAGTTCGACTTAAGGAAGCTCGGGGCGGGGCTCGAAAACCACGGGCTTCATGACGCGGCAGGGCTTCATAGGGACATACTTAAGGCCATTGAGTCAAAGAGGCAGCCGGTTTCAGGCAGGGCTTTGGTTCAGGGTTTTGACCTTGGGGCAAGCGCTGGGATTGTGTCTCATTCGCTTAACTCGCTTGAAAACATGATGTTCGCCAAAAGGCTTTTGGCAAAGGACGCGCTTCTATGGAGCCATTCCCCTGACGAGGCACTGAGAATCAGGGGCCTGCTCGGATGGCTGAGCCTCCCTTATTCGATGTCAGGCAGATTACGCGGCATCGTTTCTTTCGCAGAGGAGTTGCGGCAGGATGGGTATAAGAACGCGGTCGTCCTCGGCATGGGCGGCTCATCGCTTGCGCCCCTTGTCTTAAGCTCCGCATTCGGCCAAATCAAAGGGTTCCCCAGCCTCTCTGTCCTTGATTCAACAGACCCGCAAGCGGTCTTAAAGGCCGGAGGCATAGCATCCAAAGGCAAGACCGTCTTTATCGTGTCGAGCAAATCAGGGACAACGATTGAGCCCATGACCTTGTTCGAGCGTTTCTACAGGCTCGTTTACGGCAGTAAGGGTGTCAATGCAGGCAAGGACTTTGTCGCGATAACAGACCCCGGCACATATCTCGAAGGCCTTGCTAAAAAGTCCGGCTTCAGGCGCGTTTTTACGAATACGGCTGAAGTCGGCGGCAGGTTCTCGGCGCTCTCGTACTTCGGCCTCGTGCCCGCGGCCATCGCCGGCATTGATGTATCGAGGCTTCTTTATTACGCATCCAGAATGCTCGAGCTCATGCACCCGGCCCGGCCGTATGAGGAAAACCCCGCGCTCATGCTCGGGGCCTGCCTCGGCGCGCTTTGCAACGAGGGTAAAGACAAGCTTACTTTTTTTACCCCAAAGGCGCTTTCCATGTTTCCGCTGTGGGTGGAGCAGCTCGTGGCCGAGAGCACCGGCAAGGACGGCAAAGGCATTGTCCCTGTTGCCGGAGAGCCTCTGCTTGAGGCAGGGAGATACGCAAGGGACAGGGTGTTTGTAAACATTGAAATGAACCGGAGAAGCAGGGCCCCGCGGCTGATGATTGCAGGGCTTAAGAAGCGCGGGCATCCGGTTCTGACATTCGGTCTCAACGACCCTTATGAGCTTGGGGCAGAATTCATACGGTGGGAGGCGGCAACTGCTGTGGCCGGGGCCATGCTCGGCATAAACCCGTTTGACCAGCCTGATGTGGAGCTTTCAAAGAGGCTTGCCATGTCCAGACTTGAGGGTGCGTCCGGCGCAGGCGGCGCCGTAGAACCTGTCGGGGTAAAAGTGCAAGGCAGCGGGTTCGCAGTTTTTTTCACCGAAGAGGCATTCAAGTCTGTGAGGAAAAGCCGGGCTCCAGACCCCCCCTTAATCCCCCCCTTGTCAAGGGGGGGGGAGGGGGGGTCTTCGGCGCTTAAGGCGTTTTTCAGCCTTTTTAAGACAGGGGATTATGTCGCGCTCCTTCCTTACCTCAACTCCTTTGACAGGCTGCTCTATAGGTCTTTTACGGAACTAAGAAAGACGCTCGCCGTTGCTACAGGGGCCGCGACCCAGTTCGGCTGGGGGCCGAGGTACCTGCATTCAACAGGGCAGCTCCATAAGGGCGGGCCTGACAACGGGGTTTTTATCATATTCGCCTGCGTCAAAGGGCCTGAAATCGCCATTCCTGAGAGGGGCTTTGATTTTCTCTCGCTTGAACTTTCGCAGGCCTTCGGGGACATGGAGGCCCTTAATGCAAAAGGCAGGAGGGCCGCGCTTATCCTTCTGAATGACCGGTCAAAAACGGCCTTTGACAACGCTGTCAGGGCTATAGAAAAGGCCGCCACGGGGCGCGTGTGAAAAAGACGATGACACGGTACGCCCTCGCGGGCGATATAGGCGGCACAAAGACCATCCTCGGTCTTTTTTCCTTTAACGGCTCAAAGATTAAGTTTTTGAAGGTGGAGAGGTTTCTGAACATAGAACACCAATCAATAGAAGATGTTATCGGGATGTTCCTCAAGGGCGCTGGATTAACAATTGCCTCGGCCTGTTTTGGCGTGGCCTCGCCTGTGCATGAGGGCGCGTGCACACTCACGAATATGGACTGGAGGATAGACGCGGAGAAGATTAAAAAAAGATTCAGCATCAAAAAGGCCGCGCTTATAAACGACTTGGTTGCAACAGGCTACGGCATCAGGTTTCTCGTAAAAAAAAACCTCTATGTGTTGAACAAGGGGGTGAAGAGGCGGGGCAATGCCGTGATTATATCCGCAGGCACCGGCCTCGGCGAGGCCATACTTTTCTGGAACGGCTCCGGCCACATCCCGCTAGATTCAGAGGGCGGGCACGCTGATTTTGCCCCGCGCACGGATATTGAAATCGAGCTTTTGAATTTTCTGAGGAAGCGGCTTAAACATGTAAGCTGCGAGAGAGTGCTTTCAGGCCCCGGGCTTGAGAATATATACAGGTTCCTGCTCGATAGGTCAAAGAAGCCGATGACGCAGGCCATAAAGGGGATGTTCGCCGCGCTCGGCCCTGCACCGGCCATATCAAAGGAGGCGCTCATTGGCAAGGACAAGTTGTGCGCTGATGCGCTCAGGCTTTTTGTGTCCATATACGGGGCAGAGGCCGGAAACCTCGCGCTGAAGGCAATGGCCGCAGGCGGGGTTTACATAGGCGGCGGCATAGCCCCCGGCATTCTTAATGCGATGAAAGGTAAAATATTCCTCGATTCGTTCAAAGACAAGGGCAGGTTTTCGGAGTTCATGTCCCGCATCCCTGTCTATGTGATACTGAATGACAGGGCCGCGCTTTACGGGGCAGCGAGGCAGGCATGCCTTATGCTTCTCATTGATAGCTGATTTTTATTGGAAGGGATAAGAAAAAAGCAAAGGCGGCTACTTTTTCTTGGTAGCCGCCTTTACATTGGTGTGGCACTTGGCGCATTCGTATAGAGGGAATGCCTTTTGGCTGTTGTGGCAGTTAGGGGACCCGCAGAACTTCTGGTCCATATTGCCCTTCATGGTTATCGGGTTCTCGCCCTTTTTATCTTTGAATATTTTCGGGTGGCAGTCCGCGCATTTGTAGAGCTTTTCGTGCTTTGCGTGCGGATAGATTACAGGCCCTACGCCGGCTTTATTCCTGCTCGCCTCCTGATTGTTTATCGTAATGTCGCCAATTGCCGCAAACGATGAACCCGGGATTAACACCAGCCCCGCGAGAGCCGCTCTTAGAAAGATACTTTTAAGCATCAAGGGCTACTTCACCGAGCCTTTCGGCACCGTGTGGCACCTCTTGCAGTCTCCGAGCGTAAAGGCCACCTTGCCGTGGCATCTTCCGCAGAACTCGCCATTGGCGATACGCACCATGCTCATCGTGGGATTCCCGCCCTTCTGAGGGACGAATAATGCGCCTCCTACCGTATTATGGCAGATTTCGCACTTGAGCCAATATGTGTGAATCTCGTGCGGAAAGAGCACATCGTTCACGAAGTCGCCCTTCGCCTGTACGACTATATCGAGTTGAAGGGGCGGCATCTCCTCGTCCTCGATATTGAGGGAGTGTCTCGGCTTTACCATCTTCTCCCGCACTATCTTGGCCCAGTCAATGAGGCCGTACTTGTCCTTCGGCAGTGTGGTCGAGGTAAGGGCCTGCGGGTGCCATCCGCGGCCGAGCTTGTATCCAATGCCCGAAGGCTTGTTCGGGTCCCCGACTCCGGCCGGCTTTCCCGATGTGTCGAGATAAAGAACGCTTGAAGGGTCTGATGGGTCGAGTTTTCCGCCTGAGGGCGCCGCGGTTTCTTTCTTCTCCACGGCCTTTGGCGCGGCCTTTGGCGCAACCTTTGGCTGTTCAGCGCTGAAAGAGGTCGTGCCGTACGCCGTTAGCCCCAGAAAGAAAGCAAGCGCGAACAGGAGGGTAATCGGTCTGGATTTGGAAAACGCTTTCATTTATATATCCTCCTTATAAACATTAGTTTAATACTGGTCAAGCCGCGTCAGTTCTGGTTAGTAGGCGCGTCCGGTTTGTCGCCGGTGTAGGAGTGGCACCTCTCGCAGTATATCGGTTCCCACGCCACAAGGCCGTTGTGGCACTTGCCGCAGTACTCGCCATCCATGATTTTGGTCATGTTGATGTCGTTGGCGCCTTTTTTGATGATGAATATGTCCTCGTGGCAGACCTTGCATTTGAACCTGATCCTGTGGAACCAGTGAGGGAACATTACCGGGTTCACGCCCGCCTTCTTCATACTCTCCGACTTGCTGTTGAGGACTATGTCCGCGTACTCCGCGTGGCCTAAATCGGCTGTCGCGAGCGCGATGGACACTCCAATGCAAGCCAAGAGGAGAATCCAGAAGCCTCTTCTTCTCATTGATTTGCCTCCTTCAGGTGATTGGTTCATAGATTTTTTAACGGATTAATATTTGCAATTATAATCCGTTAAAGCCCCATGTCAAGACAAAAATTAAAAATCTTTAACGAATAAAAATCCCACGCATGAAGCTGCGTAGGATTTGACAAGTAAGGAATTTTACGATTTTAATTCGCTCGCTATGCTTGTTGAAAGGGGGAGCGGGTTGTGATATAAAATGCCCACAGCCGCGCCCCCGCTTATTGCCCCCGCCTCAAACACGCGGGGCAAGCCTGCGGGCGTTATGACGAGGGCCCGGAGAATACTGTTTGCGGAGGTCTATTTTGTTCGAGAGGCAGGGAGATTGGAGGAGGGGGCTATACTGCGGGGAGGTATCAGAGAAGGATATAGGCGGAAGGCTTACGCTTATGGGGTGGGTGCAGAAGAGGAGAGACCACGGCGGCCTGATATTCATTGATTTAAGGG
>CAYIRV010000121.1:0-5650 GCA_964365865.1 uncultured Thermodesulfobacteriota bacterium
GTTTGTTATCGCGCCGGTTACAGTAAGGGTAATAGGAGCTGTCGCGCCGTTTCCCGTTCCTGCGGCTACATAGCTGATGGTGTAGGGAATGAATTCTCCGGCTGTGACCGTGTGCTGCATCCTGTTGGCATTCACGCCTGACTCATACAGACCGTCATCATCGGTCATTGCATAGGCCGTGCCTCTTGTGCACCAGAAGTTGACGTTGACCGAACCCGCTCCATCCGCTGCAGACGATGGGTCGAGGGCCCCGAAAGCCAATATAGATGTTGGCGATGAAAACCTGCATGTGCCTGTAACAGAAGCCGTTACCGTCATAGTGTTCGTTGCCGCCATTGCCGCGCTTGATACCATTACCGCCGTGATTACCGCCATTCCCATCAGAATCAGTCTTTTCATGTTCGCCTCCTCCTCTTTTGTTGTTAGCCGTTTTGGGTTATAGTTGTTACGATTGCTTATAGATAGCAAAGACAATGCCAAACATGTAACTTATTGATTTATCTATGTATGCGTTGTTAGTCATACCCTGTAAGCCCTGAACTTTTTTCATTGTCATGATATTTTTGCGTGACTTTTGTTACATCTGAGCCTAAAAATGGTTCTATTTTTGATATTATTATAGCTTTTGAAGATTAAAGGAAGATTAGAAGGGCGATAAGCGATTCTTTTGAAGAGCGGAGGCGCGGCAGTTAAAGTCCTGTATAATGTCTGACATTCTCAATAAGCTCATCGAATGTCTTGTCTCCTTTACCTGTGAAGAGTTTTATGTCTCCTTGAGCCTTTCCAACTCCGAGCCTTATAGCGTGCCGTATCTGTTTCTGCTCCCACACGTCCTTGTCTGCAACCATATCCCATTTGCCAAAGGATTTTATGACCCCCAGTCCGACGATGTCTGCCGCGACCCTGTCTGAGCTTGCGATTATGAGGTTTGTTTCAGCCGGCGTCCCTTCCCACGGCCCGTGCTCTATCATTGATACGGTCCCGTCAACTATGTTTATGTGCGGCCTGTAGGCGAGGTTGAACTCAGCCACAAGCTCCTCCCAGTGTTTTGTGTCAATAAGATACGGCCTCTGCTTGAGGTGGGTGCAGCCTATGAAGTTTTTAAGCGTTATGGAATAGCTCGCTGACCGGTGGGTTTTGATAACAGGGAGATTCACTATGATGTCTGTCTTATACAGCCACTCGGTTACATACGCTGTTTTTACATACTCGGCGCCCAAAAGGTCAACGCTGACCCAATCGTAATCCTCGAAAACAACCACCTCTGCCCCGGAGTCAAGGGCCGCCTTGAGTATGCCGTTCTTTTTCATGTTCCTTTTGGTTGAAAATGTAGAGAGCGCGGACATGTCCCCGACATAGACTTTTTTCGCCCCTTGCTCATAGAGGAGCTCGACTACGGCTGATATGACCTTTGGGTTAGTGGTGGCAGGGCTTGGCTGGGAAGATACGCAGTTTGGTTTTACGAGAACGGTCTTGTCTTTTATTTTAAGTCTTTCAAGGCCGCCTATGAGGGATAGCGCCTCTTTTACGCCGTCCTTAACAGAGCCTTTGGCATAGGCCACGCCCACAACCGCCTTATTGCCTTGCATATACGGGTCATCGTCAATCCTCGGTTTCTCGCGTCTTTTGGGTTTGAAAAGAAGGCTTGCCAATACATCACCGCGTCTTGCAAAAAGGGAAAAGAGGGCTGTGCCTAAAATTCCGAGCGCAGAGCGTCTGGAAAACATAGCGCACCATAGAGGGAGTTATCTGTTATCAGTCAATCTGGGCCTTTTGGAGCCGGTTGCTGAAGTCTCTGTATATGACCTTCCACTTTGTGAACATCTCGATTGCGCCGCCCCTTCCGCCCGCCTCCCTGCGGCCGAGTCCGCTCTTTTTAGTGCCTCCGAACGGGAGTTGAATCTCCGCGCCTATGGTCGGCGCGTTTATGTAGACAATGCCCGCGTCAAGGTCTCTCTCGGCAATCGCGCTCCTGTTCACATCCTGAGTGTATATGGATGCGGAAAGGCCGTATTCAACATCATTGGCTATGCCGATAGCCTCTTCGAGGCTTTTGGCCTTTATTATGGCCGCCACCGGCCCGAAGATTTCCTCCTGAGCTATGCGCATCTTGGGCAGGACATCGCCGAATACGGCAGGCTCCATAAAAAAGCCTTTTGCATGCGCCCCCTTGTCAAGCGCCTTGCCTCCGAATAGAAGTTTTGCGCCTTCTTTTTTCCCGATTTCTATGTATTCGAGCGCCTTATCCATCTGCGCCTTGTTCACAAGCGGCCCCATCTGCACATCAGGCTTAAGGCCGTCCCCGACCTTGAGCCTTGAGGCCGCGTGTAAGAGCATGGCCGTGAACTTTTCATATATATCCTTGTGCACGATGAGCCTGCTCGCCGCAGTGCACCTCTGGCCCGTTGTGCCGAATGCGGCCCAGAGCGCGCCCTCGACAGCGAGCGCGAGGTTCGCGTCGTCCATGACGATAATCGGGTTTTTTCCGCCGAGTTCGCAGGATATTTCCTTGCCCGGCAGACGGCACGCCTTAATGAGCCTTTCCCCGACCGCTGTAGAGCCTGTAAATGAAAGGCCGTCAATGTCAGGATGTGTCGCGAGACATTCGCCCGCCTCCTCGCCGCTCCCGTGCACGAGGTTTAGAACCCCGTCAGGAATGCCGGCCTCTATGATAAGCTCAACGAGTTTCGAGGCCGCAACAGGCGTCCAACTCGAAGGCTTGAATACAACGGTATTCCCGCAGATGAGGGCAGGGAAGAGCTTCCACGCAGGAATGGCAATCGGGAAATTCCACGGGGTTATAAGAGCGAACACGCCTATGGGCGAGCGTATTGACTTGCAGTCCTTGTCCCTCAGCTCGGAATAAACCGTCTCGCCAGAAAGCCGCCTGCCTTCGCCTGCCATGTAATAGGCCATGTCAACGGCCTCCTGCACGTCTCCCATGCCCTCCCTTAAAATCTTTCCCATCTCGCGCGTTACAAGCCTGCCGAGGGCTTCTTTATTTTTGGATATCAACTCCGCGGCCCTGAAAAGGAACTCGCCCCTTTTTGGCGGAGGCACAAGCCTCCAAGAGTTATAGGCCCTGCGAGCGGCATCTACAGCCCTGTCAACATCAGCCTTGGCTGAGGCAGGCACAATGCCCACGACATCGTCAGTGTCAGCCGGGTTCAGGCTCTTAAAGGTCTTCCCGGACAACGAGTCGGTCCAGACCCCGTTTATAAAGTTTTCGACTTTATGGGTTTCCAGCGCTGCCATGTAAGCCTCCAAAAGGGTTAAAAGGACAAATGACGACTATATGAAATATAGCAGAATACCTGTGTTAGCGCAATCAGGGCCGATGCGAAAAGGTGGGATATTTTACTGGAACTTCCTACGGAAGTTCCAGTTGATAAGGTTTTGTTGTGCGTGGTGATTTTTTGGAGCGGGCGAAGGGAATCGAGTATACCCCATTATAAATATTTTATTTTTTCCGCTTTGCGCGGGCTATTGCCTTTGCTTCCAGAGATTCAGCGAATCTGCGGAAAGATAACTCTGGATTTGGCTCTTTATAAATGCCTTTGAGACCCGCTGCTTCACTGGCAAGCATCAGGCAAGTTGAGTCGTACAACAATTCTCGCATAAGCCGTTCGCAGAAAATTTCATAGCGGCGAGAGTAGGATACAGACTTGTATTTATTTTTGTCCTTGTCCATGAATTCCTTAAACTCTTCTCTAACGGTAAAGTGCGGTTCTTTATACTTGCCGCGTGTTGGAAAAATTGCCGTATCAACGTCCTCAAGCAGCATAAGCCAGCCTAACCAAGGTTTCTGCGAGGGCCGGAACATCCCTTCTCGGTATGCTGTTAATAGGTCTGTAGCGCTGCCTAACGCCTCTTCTACGCGGTTATTAAAGTTGTTACCGAAGGAACCGATGTGTGATTTGAATTCAATGCTTGCAAAAAGCTGGCTGTCCACCACTATCAACAAGTCCCAATCCTTAGTGGGCCGAAAGTAGCCTGGCAGTGTTGTTTTAGCCTTAGCTTGAATTGACTTGTCAGGCAGCCCTGCTCCGACAAGCAGGTCGTGAAAAAGTTCTATAAAGCCGTCGAGTTGTTTCCCCCCTGTTGCCGCGCCGCGATTGCCATAGTCCTTTTGCCCTGATTTCTTTCCCTGATTTTCGCGTTGGCTTTTTCTGGTTTTCCAGAAATGTTTGATTGCTTCGGATGCTCTTTTTTCAATGTCCATATCTTACCTTACTTATGCTCGCTTACTTCAATATGCGATAGGAAAGAGGACTCAAGTTGTCTGATGCGGTTCCGCGTCATTTCAAAATAATGCGGGTCAACTTCCACGCTGATGCTGTTTCGGCCCCATTTGGCGGCAGCCAGCGTTGTTGTGCCGGTGCCTGCAAACGGATCAAGCACCGTGTCCCCCACAAAGCTGAACATCCTAACCAAACGCTCGGCAAGTTCAATCGGGTATGGCGCAGGATGTTCGCGTGTGGAAGCGCCTGTAATGCCCGTCCAAATCTGCTGAAACCATTCTCGATGGTTTTCCTCTGAAATCACACTCAGGATGCGTGTTGGAATCGAGGGATTCCGATACCCCCCAGGCTTACGCTCCATCAAGATGAACTCAATATCATTTTTAACTACAGCGTTAGGTTCATAAGGCTTGCCTAAAAAACCTCCTGAACCTGATGCCTCGTATTGGGCATTGGCAATCTTGTACCAGATAATCGGCGAGAGATTGTCGAATCCTATTTTGCGGCACCGTTCCTGAATAGATGCGTGGAGGGGAACAACTGTGTGGCGGCCGTTATTCTTTCGTCTCGACAGGCAAACATCGCCTACAACACATACAAGTCGTCCTCCGGGGACAAGCACACGGAAGCAATGTCTCCAGACTTTATTCAATTCCTTCAGAAACAAATCATATTCGGCTATATCACCCAATTGTCCTTCTGTGTTCCGATACTCTTTTAGAGTCCAGTATGGCGGGGAAGTAACGATAAGGTGGACGCTCTCAGACTTGACAAACGACATGCAGCGGGCGTCGCGCAGAAACATTTGATGTTTTGTGGGAAACCGTTGGGCAGCAGCCTCGATTTCAGCCATGAGCCGCTTATCTTTAGCTATACGCGGTATGTCTGATTGATTTGCTCCAAGATTTGCCGCTGAGGCCGGAATAAATTCAGCAGGTTCTTTAAGAGTATTTTGGAGCATAAAATCGAATCCATGTTTAGAAACATATATTTGGAGCGGGCGAAGGGAATCGAACCCTCGTCTAAAGCTTGGGAAGCTTTCATTCTGCCATTGAACTACGCCCGCGTCTGGAAGGAAAGAAAGGAATCTCCCGATTTTTATACTATATCGCATGGCTCAAGTCAATGATGATGCAATCCGCATTAGTGGCAAAAGCCGTCTCTTTTTGATATGCTTAATAAATTAAGCAACGGAGGGCGATTTTGAAAAGCCGGATTTCGGCAAAGAGGATTATACTGCTGGGTATCGCGTTTATCGGCGTTGGCGCGGCTTTTGTGTTTTATCTCAACTCGTCAGGCTCCGAGAAGTCAAAGGACTATGTGGAGGCTGTCGGGGTCATAGAGGCCGCTGAGGTGAGGCTCTCGGCCAGGTCTTCAGGCGCTATCAAGTGGCTCTGCTGCAGAGAAGG
>CAYIRV010000122.1:0-5634 GCA_964365865.1 uncultured Thermodesulfobacteriota bacterium
TCCTTCCATTTAAGCCCATTGGCCATGCCTGTGCCAAGGGCCTTGGCAAACGCCTCCTTTGCGGCAAAACAGCCCGAAAGACGCCTGAACAAGCTCTTTTCGTTGAGCAAGAGGCCAAGCTCTGCTTGGGTAAAAACCCTATTGAGAAAACCCCTGCTTTGACCGGCGCGCCTGAGCCTCTCAATGGATATGATGTCTATGCCTGTTGAAATCCCTTTTTTCACTGAGACCCTCTCTGACAGATTGCTGAAAACAGTATTTTCGAGGAAACCTTTTATACAAAAGGTTTCCTCGATTGAGAACTGCAAAATTAAAGTCCTATCAACTTTTAATGCTTGCGATTAGGCCCCTCACCTTTATCCTCTCCCCACAGGGGAGAGGATAAAGGTGAGGGGGTCATTTGAAAGTATAAATAGGACATTATAAATGCTGTCATCAATAAAAATCCCCCTTTTTCAAACTTCCGGTCTGGGTTTGCCGATAAAGTAGCCTTGTGCATAGTCAACGCCGAATCCTTTTAGGAGTTGAAGGGCCGCGTCAGTCTCGACGAATTCGGCTACTGTTTTTATACCGAGTCCTTGCGCCACATCTGTCATGGCCTTTACAAAGAGCTGGTCTGTCATGTTCTCGTTCAGTTTTTTTATGAACGAGCCGTCTATCTTTATGTAATCAACATCCATTTCCTTAAGATACTGGAAGGAGGTGAAGCCCACGCCGAAGTCGTCGAGGGCAATATCGCAGCCAATGGTCTTAAGCGCCTTTATAAAGTGTTTTGCCCTGTCTATGTCCCCGATTGCCGCTGTCTCGGTGATTTCGAATGTGAGCTTATTGGCGTCAGCGCCGGATGAGCTTATTTTCAGGCTTATGAAGTCGAGGAAGCCCTCTTCCGCTAACTCCGCACCCGACATGTTCATGCTGAAGGATATGTCTTTGCCCTGTTTTTTGAGCTGGGCCTGTTTCCGTATGGTCTTTTCGATAATCATCCTGTCTATCTGGTTTATGATGCCGAACCTTTCGGCCACCTCTATGAACGCCCCGGGCAGGATTATCTTGCCGTCCTCTGCCCTGAGCCTTGCCAGCGCCTCGTAGTGGCCGATTGTTCCGTCCTTTATACTCATTATGGGCTGGAACCACGGCTCGAACCTGCTCTCGCTGATTGCCTTTAGAATCCGCCCCCTCCATTCGGCGCGGGAATGGAGTTTTTCAAGGTCATGGTCTTCGGGCTTGAACACATGGCACCTGTTTCTTCCAAGCTCCTTTGCCCTGAACATGGCCGCGTCTGCCTTTGAAAGCAAATCCCTCGCATTTTCGCCATTTTCCGGGTAATGGGCAATGCCTGCGCTTATCGTCAAAGGCGCGGAGCCTTCCTTGGGCTGAAATGCCTCTACTGATAACCTCAATTCCTCGGCTGCCTCAAGCCCTTGTTTTTCGGTAAATGAAGGCAGGAAAAACGCGAACTCGTCACCTGAGAGCCTGCTGATTAAAAGCCCCTCTGCCTCTGAAGGCGTATATCTCTTATAGATGCGTCCTGCGTCCGAAAGCAGGAGATTGGCAACCCTTCTTAAAAAGCTGTCCCCTGCGCCCTGACCGTAAAGCTCGTTCAGCATCTTGAAGTGGTCAATGTCCGTAAGTATCAATGCGCCTATGCCGGCCTTTGCGCCTTTTTCCTCAATCCACTTGTCAATTGATTCTATGAACCTCGCCCTGTTGATAAGACCCGTGAGCATGTCGTGTGTGCTTACGCGCTTGAGTCTTTCCTCTACCTGTATCCTCTCGGTTAAGTCCTCCTGCACGGCTAAAAAATTCGTAACGCCGCCTTTTTCGTCCATGATGGGCGTAATAACCGTAGAGCACGAGTAAAAACCCCCGTCTTTTTTCCTGTTCCTGTAGATGCTCCGCCAAGTTTTACCGGAAAGTATGGTGTTCCAAAGCTCGGCATACTGCTCGTTGGGAACCGTGCCTGAGGCGAGTATGCGCGGGGTCTGGCCTATTGCCTCTTCTTTTGAATAGCCTGTAACCGTCTCGAACATGGGGTTTACATATTCGATATTGCCCTTGATATCGGTAATGAAGATTATGTTTATGCTGTGCTCTAAAATAGCGGCTAACTTTTTAAACTCGAACTCGGCCTTTTTGCGCTCCGTTATGTCGCGGATTATGGCGATGAATGTGTATGTGCCGCTGATTAGCGCCGGCGACATGGTTATTGATATGGGGAACTCTGTCCCGTCTTTTCTGAGGGCCTCGTAGTCCCGCTTTACTCCCCTGACCTCGCTCCGGCCTGTTGAAACAAAGTGTCTGATGGCCTGCCTGTGCCTTTCTCTATAACGCTCAGGCATGAGGGATTCAACCTCTTTGCCCATGACCTCGGCTGACTGGTATCCGAACATGGCCTCCGCGGCCTTGTTAAAGCCGGTTATGTTTTCAGCCTCGTCCATTGTTACAATCGCGTCTGCCGCTGTCTCAAAAAGCATTGAAACCCGGGTCTCACTCTCCATCAGGGCCTTTTCCCTTAGCCTGTCCTCTGTAACATCCTGCACAATGCCTGTCATGCTGAGGGGCTTGCCGGAAAGGTCAAAGACAACCTCTGCCTGCTCGTGCACGATTCTTGTCGCAGAGTCAGGCAGGACAATCCTGTGGTCTATTGAATAGTGTTTTCCCTTGTAGAGCGCGTCAAAGACCGATTTTTTGACAAACTCCCTGTCCTCTGGATGGACCCTTTCGATGAACGCCTCGTAAGACGCCTTGAACTCCTTTGGCCTTATGCCGAACATGCGGTAAATCTCCTGCGACCATTCAAGGGTGTTTTTCACTATATCCCAGTGCCAGCTCCCCATTTTGCCGACTTCCTGCGCCCTTACGAGTTTTTCCTCGCTCTTCTCAATGGCCTCTATCTTTTGCCGTATCTCCGAGGCCATTGTGTTGAAGGATGCTGAAAGCGCGCCGACCTCGTCCTCTGTCTCGACCGGGATGCGCGCCATATAGTCTCCGCCGGTAAACCTATCGGCAATAGTTGCAATCCTTTTGAGCCTTCTTACGATGCGGCCTGCAAAGATGAACGCGGCAAAGACAAACGCTAAAACTATAAAGGCTGTAATGGCAGCGATGTTCCGCATGGATGATACGGATGACAAGACCTCATCCGCCGGGTGCTCGACCGCCACAACCCACTTTAACTCATTGATACATGCGGACGCGCCTGCCACCTCAAGCCCGATTTCATCCTTGTAAAAAGACGCGCCGCCTTTGCCTGTCTTAAGGCACGTATCAACAATCGGCATATCTGCCTTTAGGCCGAGCATACCCGCGTGAGCGCTCGAATCCGCTATGATAATCCGGTCTTGGGCGATTACATGGATATGCGTTGTCCTGCGGACAGCCGCTTGCCCTGATACCGGGGTCTGGCCCCCGAGCCTTCCGGCAAGGACCTCGTTGAGGCCGGAAAGGCCGACAATATTCACGAGCATGGCTATTGGTCTTCCTGTCTTGATGTCAATAACATAGGCTGAAACAAAGAGGACAGACTCATGTTCCGGCCCTGAAAAGCCCTCTGTCACCCATGCCTCGCCTTTGGCCTTAAGGAAAAACCCCTCCTTTGACAAATCCTTCCCAACAACGGATTTGTCTGTGGAGGCAACGGCTGTTCCGGACAGGGAGATGATGTGAATGGCCTTTATGTTTTTGTCGAGCGGAAGTTTATTATTTGAGAGAAGGCTGTTTAGTTTCTCTGTTGCGTCTTTTTTGCCTGCGAGCGCGTCTTTAGAAAGGGTTTCTACATCCGTTCTGGCCGCAAAGTCATGGGCCCGTGTTTTCGACATCTCGACAAAGAGTCTTGTCCGGATGCCGTAAGCCTCGGCCAGGACAGAGAGGTCCTCAAGCGCGGCCTTCTTTACAAAATTTTTGTTTCTATAATAGGCGTAAAAGGAAGAGGCTAATACCGGAAGGAGTATGGCCGCGACTATGAGCCTTGCCGTTCCGGCAAGCGGGAATTTGACCTTTTTCATTGCATCGCAACCTCAACAACAGACAGTCCATGACAACGCGCTGCTTTTGACATTCACGCAAGTATACTACAAAGCCCCCTGTTGTCAAACAACCCCCCCCTTAAAAAAGGGGGGGTAAGGGGGGGTTAGGCCGCGGGCCGGGCCCTGTGTCTTTTGTTGGCCTCGATTATCTTTTTCCTGAGCCTTATCGTCTTGGGAGTAACCTCCACAAGCTCGTCGTCCTTTATGAACTCAAGCGCCTGTTCGAGGCTCATGGCGCGCGGCGGATAGAGGACGAGCGTATCATCAGCCGAAGCCGAGCGCATGTTCGTGAGCTTTTTCTCCTTTGTGGCATTCACATCAAGGTCGTTGTCCCTCGAGTTCTCGCCCACTATCATGCCTTCGTACACCTGAATCCTCTCGCCAACGAAGAGCGTGCCCCTCGGCTGGATGTGGAACAGGGCGTAGGCGGTCGTCTCGCCTGTCCTGTCTGAAACCAGCGCGCCCGTGGCCCTTCTCGATATCTGTCCTGTCCAAGGCTCGTATCCCTCGAATAAGTGGTTTAAAAGCCCTGTACCCCTCGTGTCCGTAAGGAACTGGGACCTGAAGCCTATAAGCCCCCTTGAAGGGATTTTGAACTCGAGCCTCACCCTGCCGCTGCCGTTATTCTGCATCCTGAGCATCTTGCCTTTCCTGATGCCAACCTGCTGGGTAACGACGCCTATGAACTCCTCCGGGATGTCAATGACGAGGAGCTCCACAGGCTCGTGAAGCGCGCCGGCGATTGTCTTTGTTATTGTCTCAGGCATGGACACGGACAGCTCAAAGCCTTCCCTCCGCATCATTTCGATGAGTATGGCGAGCTGCCGCCCCCCGCGGCCCATGACCCTGAAGGCGTCGGATTTTTCAAACTCCACCCTTATCGAGACATTATACAGGAGCTCCTTTTCGAGCCTTTCCCTCAGGTTCCGAGATGTGACTAACTTGCCTTCCTTGCCGGCGAACGGCGATGTATTCGGCGAAAAGACCATTGAAATCGTCGGCTCGTCAACCTTTATCCGCGTAAGCGCCTTTGGGTTCTCGGCGTTGCTTATGGTATCGCCGATAGTTACGCCTTCCACACCCGCGAGAGAGACGATGTCTCCGGCGTATGCCTTTTCAACCTCGAGCCTTTCGAGGCCCTTGAAGACATACAAGGCCGTGAGCTTTGTCCTTACGGACAAACCGTCGGCCTTTATGATGGCCGCGTTCTGGCCCCACGATGCGGTGCCTGAAAATATGCGGCCTATGGCGAGCCGTCCCACATAGTCGTCGTAGGCTATGTTGGTAACGAGTATCTGGAGCACCCCGTCCGGGTCTCCCTTAGGTAAGGGAATGGTATTGAGGATTACATCGAAAAGCGGCCTTAAATCACTGGACGGAGCGCCGGGGTCAAGCGCGGCAGTGCCTTTTCTCGCGTTGGTGTAAACGATGGGGAAGTCGAGCTGGTCTTCCTCTGCGTCAAGGTCAATGAAGAGGTCGTAGACCTCGTTCACCACCTCCTGTATCCGCGCGTCAGGCCTGTCTATCTTGTTTACGACCACAATGGGCTTCAGCTTTAGCTCAAGCGCCTTTTTAAGCACAAAGCGGGTCTGGGGAAGCACCCCTTCCG
>CAYIRV010000123.1:0-5567 GCA_964365865.1 uncultured Thermodesulfobacteriota bacterium
CCCCGCCTTCCTCCACTGGTTGAGCCTGTATTCCATGAGCGAGGTTTTCCTCGGATTCTCCTTTTTAAACCTCGACACATTGGGGAAAAAGAAGAGATAGGCGGCGCACAAAACAACTATGGCCGCGGCTGATATGTAGATAACCTTTTTCATAAAAAAAACCAAAGGCCCCATGACGCCTCATGCGGGCCTTTTAATCCTCTTTCAGTTTCGCGTATTTGCAAATCAGGCTTTACGGTCTTTACTCTTGAAAAACGCCTCGATAAGGGAGACTGCGTCCTTTATATGCACGGCCGCCCTTTTTGCCGCAGGCTCGGAAAACTTGACCCCGCTCTTCTTAGGGCCGCCGGTTCCCGAGTAAAGCGCAAAAGGCACAGGGTCGGATGTATGGGTCTTGAGCCTTACAGGGGTCGGGTGGTCGGTGAGCGCGAGGACCGTAAATTCCCCGAATCTCTCCGCGCCCTTCAAGACCCTCGAAACAACCTCTTTGTCAAAATCCTCTATTGCCCGCAGCTTGTCCTTCAGATTTCCGTTGTGGCCTGCCTCGTCAGGCGCCTCCACATGGACGCAGACAAAGTCCTTGCTGTCGAGCGAGGCAAGCGCGTAATCGGCCTTGCCCTTGTAGTTCGTGTCGAGATACCCTGTAACCCCCGGCACCTTTATGACCTCCAAACCCGCGTATATGCCTATGCCCTTCATCAGGTCAACGGCTGATATGATGGAGCCTTCAATGCCGAACCTGTCCTTGATGGTGGGCATTGCCGGGGCCTTGCCCTGTCCCCAGAGCCAGATGGATGTCGCCGGTTTCTTGCCTTCAGCCGCCCTTTTCTTATTGACCGGATGATTTTTCAAAACTGGCCTTGACAACTCCATGAGCCTTATGAGTTTATCAGCGCCCTCTCCCTTCGGGAGAAAGGCCGTCGTCAACTTGTCGGATATGTCGTGCGCCGGGGTGAGCATCATCTTGTCGGCCCCCTTTGGGGCGCCCTCCCATACCATAAGGTGCCTGTAGCTCGTGCCTGTATAAAACCTGACGCCTTCTTTTGAAAGGCCCTGGTCATCATCAAGGGATTTTATGAGTTCCCTTGCCTCGTCGGTTGATATGTGGCCCGCGCTGTAGTCCTCCATGAGTTCAGAGCCGTCTTTTTCCTTGATGGTTACAAGATTGCACCTGAAGGCGACATCGTCAGGCTTGAGCTTTACGCCTATGGACGCGGCCTCGAGCGGCGCCCTTCCCGTGTAGTATTTCGCCGGGTCGTATCCGAGGATGCTGAGATTCGCGACATCGCTCCCCGGCGGAAACCCGTTCGGCACAGAGGAAAAAAGCCCGAATGTGCCGGATGACGCGATTAAATCGAGGTTGGGCGTATCCGCGGCCTCAAGGAGCGTCTTGCCTCCGAGTTCGTCAACGGCGTTGTCAGCCATGCCGTCGCCTATGAGTATGATGTATTTCACGAGCGTTATTTTCCTTCCTTTTCCAGAAAGGCCCTCAGGTGCAGGGCCTCATCATTCGTTATGGGGTTGCCGCTGTAGCTCTTCTCCATTTTAGGGTCTTTATTGTTGTTGAGCCATCCAGCCTCAATCAACCCGCAGTTGGCCGGGTCGCTGCAGAACATGGCCAACTCCGGCGCAGACCCTGCGCCCGCTCCTTGGACGCTGTGGCATTTTCCGCAAGGCGGCCCGCTGTTGGCAAAAAGCCTCTGTCCGAAAAAATAGAGCCTCCCTGCCTCCGGGTCGCCGGCCCAGACAGATACGGATGCCGAGACGGCTATTGCCGTCATTATGAAAAATATGAAAAATAACGTCTTTAAATGCCTTTTGCCCATATCCTCAGAACCCCATGAGCTTGAGTATCTTCTTTGTGTCTGCCGCGGTCTTCACCGGCTTGGGCGAGGACTGCATGGCCCTGTCCGGGTCCTTCAAGCCGTGGCCAGTTATGGTGCATACCACGGTATCGCCGTCGTGCAAGGACTCTTCTTTTTTCATCTTGATTGCGCCCGCGAGGCCCGCGGCCGACGCCGGCTCGCAGAACACGCCTTCCCTGGACGCAAGGAGCTTATAAGCCTCTATTATCTCCGCATCCGTAACCGAGCCGATGAACCCGCCGCTCTCCTGCCTTGCCTTGAGCGCGCCCTCCCAACTCGCCGGGTTGCCGATTTTTATGGCCGTGGCGATTGTATTCGGATGCTCGACCGGATGTCCGAGGACTATCGGGGCCGCGCCTTCAGCCTGAAAGCCCATCATCTTGGGAAGGCTCGAAATCATGCCCTTTTCCTTATACTCGTTGTATCCCCTCCAGTAGGCCGTGATGTTCCCGGCGTTCCCCACGGGCAGGAAGTGGTATGTGGGCGCATGCCCGAGGTGCTCGCACACCTCAAAGGCCGCTGTCTTCTGGCCCTCGAGCCTGTAAGGGTTAATGGAGTTGACGAGCGTCACCGGATGGCCTTTGGTGATTTCCTTTACAATCTTAAGCGCGTCGTCGAAGCTGCCCTTTATCTGCATGACCATTGCCCCGTGCATTATGGCCTGTGAGAGCTTTCCGAGGGCGATGGAGCCCTCTGGCACGAGGACATACGCCCTCATGCCCGCACGGGCCGCGTATGCCGCGGCCGCGGCCGAGGTATTGCCCGTGGACGCGCATATGACAGCCTCGCTCCCGTCCTCCCGCGCCTTTGACACGGCCACGGTCATGCCCCTGTCCTTGAACGAGCCTGTGGGGTTAAGCCCCTCGAACTTGAAAAGAAGGCGCGCGCCCGCGAAGATGTCTTTCATGTTCACGGACTCTATGAGCGGGGTGTTTCCCTCAAGGAGCGTCGTAATCGCGCTATCTTGTATCTTGGGGAGGTAATCGGCGTATTCCCTTATCACTCCCCTCCACAGCCCTTTCTTAGTTAGCCGCACCGATATTCTCCTCTATCCTGATGTATATGGGTTTGTCGTGTATGATGTCGAGCTTTTCGATCTCCTGAACCGCGCTCCTCAACTCCCTCTCCAATGCGTTGTGCGTTACTATGACCAGCGGCACGGCCCCGCCTATTTTCCTGTCCTTCTGTATGACCGAGGATATGCTTATGTTGTGCGAACCCAAAACCCCGGACAGCTTGGAGAGCACGCCGGGCCTGTCGAGCGCGAAGAACCTGAGATAATACTGGGCATTGAGGTCTGATATGTCTTTGAGTCTTGCCGCGCTTTTTTCACCTTCGGAAAAAGGCATGGCCGGGAGCCTGTTTGCAACGCCCTTCCGTATGTTCCTGCATATGTCAATCACATCAGCGAGAACCGCGCTCGCCGTGGGCATCATGCCGGCGCCAAGCCCGTAGAACATCACAGGCCCAACGGCGTTGCCCCTCAAATGTATGGCGTTGAACACCCCGTCAACCGAGGCGAGCGGGTGGGCCGCCGGAACCATAGTGGGGTGCACCCGCGCCTCTATCCTGCCGTCATCCGACTTGGCTATGGCAAGGAGCTTGATTCTGTATCCGAACTCCTTTGCGAATTTCATGTCGAGCTGGGTTATGCGGCTTATGCCCTCTGTATAGATGTCCTCAAGCCTTATATGCACGCCCCAAGCGAGGCTTATGAGGATTGCGAGCTTGTGCGCCGTGTCAACGCCATCTATGTCGTATGCCGGGTCTTTTTCGGCATACCCCTTTTCCTGCGCCTTCTTAAGCACATCCTCGAACCTTCCGCCGTCATTGGTCATCCTTGAGAGGATGTAGTTAGCCGTGCCGTTTATTATGCCGTAGATGGACTCTATCCTGTTGGCAACGAGCCCCTCGCGCATGGCCTTTATTATCGGAATGCCGCCTCCGACGCTCGCCTCAAAGCCTATGTCAAGGCCGGCCTTTGCGGCCTTTGAAAAGATCTCCCGGCCGTGCGTTGAAAGAAGCGCCTTATTGGCGGTAACAACATGCTTTCCCTTGCCCAGGGCGTCCAGGATGTATCTCTTGGCGTCCGTTGTCCCGCCTATAAGCTCTATGACGACCTGTATCTCAGGGTCATTTATGACATCCATGGCGTCCTCGGTAAGAACGCCCTCGTCGAGCTTAATCCCCCTGTCCCTGTGGATGTCCCTGTCAGCAACCTTTTTAAGGACGATTTCGCCTACCCTCTCCCTTATGATGGAAGAGTTCTCCTTCAGCACCTTTACCACGCCAGTGCCTATGGTTCCAAGCCCTATGAGGCCGATGTTGATTTTATTCATATTCATTATTTTATGTTCGTCTCAAGCGCCTTTTTTATGCCCTTTGCGGCCTGCCTTATCCTGTGCTCGTTCTCAACGAGCGCGAGCCTCACATAGTCGTCCCCGTATTCGCCGAAGCCTATGCCCGGGGAGACCGCGACCTTGGCCTTGTCGAGGAGGAGCTTTGAAAATTCGAGGGACTTCATATGTTTGTAAGACTCCGGTATCCGCGCCCATACGAACATGGTGGCCTTTGGCTTGGCTATGTCCCAGCCTGAGCGCGAGAAGCTCTCGATGAGGACATTCCTCCTCTCCTCGTACATGGCGCGGATTTCCTCCACGCACTCCTGCGGCCCGTTAAGCGCGATAATCGCGGCGATTTGTATGGGCTGGAACATGCCGTAGTCGAGATAGCTCTTTATTCTCGTCAGCGCGGCTATCATCTTCCTGTTGCCAACGGCAAACCCGACCCTCCAGCCCGGCATGTTGTAGCTCTTTGAGAGCGTGAAAAACTCCACCCCCACATCCTTTGCCCCAGGGACCTCCATGAAACTCGGGGCCTTATACCCGTCAAACACGATGTCCGCGTAAGCAAGGTCGTGTATGACCATGATGTCGTGCTCTTTGGCGAAGTCAACCACCTTTGAGAAAAAACCCTTGTCAACCACCTCTGTCGTGGGGTTGTGTGGAAAGTTCAATACCAAGAGCTTGGGCTTGGGCCATGTCTGCTTGGTGGCCTTGAGAAGCTCCTCGAAAAAATCCACGCCAGGGGCCAGAGGTATGCTCCTCACATCTCCTCCCGCGATAATAACCGAATATGCGTGTATGGGATATGTCGGGTTCGGCACGAACACCACATCGCCCGGGCCGATGATGGCGAGCGCCAAATGCGCGAGCCCTTCCTTTGAGCCGATTGTGGCAATGGACTCGGCGTCCGGGTCTATGTCAACATTGTATCTCCTCTTATACCAATCCGCTATGGCGAGCCTGAGCTTGTATATGCCCTTTGACGCCGAATACCTGTGATTACGCGGCATCAAGGCGGCCTCCACGAGCTTGTCCACGATATGCTTGGGAGAGGGCTGGTCAGGGTTTCCCATGCCGAAATCTATTATGTCCTCCCCGCGTTTGCGAGCCGCGGTCTTAAGCTCCGTGACTATGTTGAACACATACGGCGGAAGCCGCTTGATTCTGTAGAATTCTTCCATTGCGTTTAAACTACCCCTTTGGCTCCGTTGTTCGCCCGATATTCGCCGGCCCATTCCCGTGCTCCATGAACAGCTCCGCGTTATACGAACTCCTCTCAAAAGGCCCTGAATAGACATATTTCAAACCTATGGAAAGCCCGTATTCCCTATACTCGTCAAACACCTGTGGCCTCACA
>CAYIRV010000124.1:0-5566 GCA_964365865.1 uncultured Thermodesulfobacteriota bacterium
TAGTGACGCTCGAGTCCCCGCACTTGGCGGTCGTGTATTTGCTCTTGGTCACCGTGACATCGGCCTGCACGGTCTTGTCGGTGAATATGTTCGTGGCCGCGTAGTAGTACCAGCCCGGCTCGTAGCTCACTAAACCCGCGCAGTAGTTGGTGGCGCAGTCGGTCATGGCCCCGGTCTCTGTCGGCGTGCCGTCCGAGGCCTTGACCGTTATCGTGGCCATCGCGCCTGTCACAATAGCCGAGTCCTGATTCGTCACATATATCCACTCAAAGACATATCTTCCGCCGCCCGTGAAGTTCGGTGGATAGGCCGCCGAGCTTCCCCTGCCGCTCCAGAGCGTCATGTTGAACTTGGCGTCCTGGTCGTAGGAATACATGCCGACCAATGGCTCGGGCTGGATGTCGTAGTTGGTCTTCGAGTCTGTGGCCTTGATATAGTACCAGACCCTCTTGTTCGGGTTGTTCGGCAGGGCCGATGACGAGCATAAGCCGGCCGTTTCGTTCAGGTAGGTGTCTGTCGAGCCCACCTGACACATGTTGAGGACCGTCCACCCGGAAGGCGCGTCCGAATAGTCTGTCGCTGGCGCGGTTGTCGTTGACCTGTTCGTGGTCTGGTAATAGAGCTTTGCGTTGGACAAGGTGGTCCAGGTCTCAGGGGTGATGACCGAACTCGCCTTGACGGTATAAAGGGTCCACACATAAAACGCGTCCTGAGTGCCGGCCGGCACGACCACGGTGCCCGTGGTAAGGTTGGAGGTCGTAGGCTCGACAGGCATGTTCTGCGTGGTGCTCGATATGCCGGGGCCGCTCGGCACCACCGCATCAAAGGAGGAAGACGAGCATGACGAGCCTGCGGCGTCGTTAGTATAGCCGAACGTCAGATTGATGGTCGCGCCCCTCATGTCGGGGTTCCCGTTGCCTGACGAGTCCCTGAACTCTATGACAAGCTCGTTTAACGTGCTTGCGGCCGCGATGCGTCTCAGGGCCGCATTGGTCTGATAGGCCGCAAAGTCAATTGAAGCGCCCGACGCGGTATAAGGCAGGGACGAGTCGTCCCAGAGCGTGTTCGGGCTCACTCCGTAGGGCTTGAGCGTTATACTCTTTATGTAGGCCGTGGCGGTCGGCCATGTGATGAGCGCGTTGTTGAGCGTGAGGCTGGTCGCCGCGCTGGTCTTTATGCCGAGCCTCACTATGTTGTGCCGGCTCCCGGTGATGCCTGATGTCGCGTATGTGAGCACATCCAGGCCCGTGTCCCACGCGATGTCGCTCGGATACACGGCTATCTCTGGCGCGGACTCTACGCTCATATTGACCGCGCAGTCAACGGCCTTAACCACATAGTAGTATATGGTGCCGTCCGTGGTGACCGTGGAATCGGAATAGCTCGCCGATGTTACGGGCGAGGCATTCAGCGGCGCGCCGTAAACCCCGGAGGTCGTTGACCTGTATATGTGATATCCGACCACGTCGTTCTCAGAGGCCGGGTCAAACGGCAACCCTGACAGCGCGCTCCCGGCCGGCGCGGTCCAACTCATGGCGGCGGTCGAGCAAACGGACGGCGTAAGGCCTGTTGGCGCCATTGGCGCGCCATAGTGCTTTGAACCGGGCAGTCCGTCTCCGCACGGCTTGGCCGTGGCCTGCGATATGGTGCCTGCGCTGTAGTTGGTGCAGTTGTCGTAAGAGAACGCGCGGTAATAGTAGGTGGTGCCTAAAATTATGCCGTAGAGGTCCTGAAAAGCATATGTCTGGCTCGCGGCAAGGGGGGCGTAGTCCGGCTGATTGTTGGGGCCGACCGCCGCTCCGTCGTCATATGCCGTGGGGTAGACGTCGGTCCTCCTTAAAATCCTCACGCCCTTCAAATCGGAATTCGCGGGAGTCGTGTAGCCGATGTATATCTTGTCCGCGCCGGCCGTCGCGGTAAAGGCCGACGGGTCAGAGGGCGCGGTGGTCTCCTTTGGATATGTGTTCGTGACGTTGTCGACCGGCGTGTCGATAATGCCGCCTGACTTGGCAGCGTCCCCGGCAACGGCGGTCTGTTCGCTTATGTTCTTCTTATTGGCCGCGCAGTCCCATGTAATGACCTTATAACTGTAAGGGGTCGAGGGGCAGTTGGAAACAGCCGTGTCCGAGTATGTCAGGACCGTGGAACCCACTTCAGCGATAGCGGTGTATGTGGAGCCTCCGTCGCTGCTCCTCATTATGTCGTATCCGCCGGCGTCAACCGAGGTGCTTGCGGTCCATGAAAGCGTGACATACGTGTCCCCGGCCGTCGAGTCCGTGCCTGTCGGAAGCTCCGGGGCCGTGATGTCGTCGGGCCTCGTGTCAGGGCCGGATATGCCTGTTATCGCGCTCGACATGGCGCTCTCATTGCCAGCGGTGTCGTAGCAGCTGAGCGCGATGTCATACTGGGTGCCGGCCTGAAGCCCGGCGAGGGTGTAAGACTGGGTGGACCCGCCTGCCACGCTCACAAGTCCGGAATAAAAGCTCTCGCCATTGGCCCTGTAGTAAACCTTATACCCGGCGCCGTCCGAGCTCGTGGACTTTGTCCATGTAAGGTTGAGCCTTCCGCAAATGCCGGGGTCTGCGGAGGAAAGGGCCGTGGGCACTGCGCAGGCCGTGGTGTCCGTTGACTGGGAAACGCCCATGCACCTGAGATAAACGCTCGATTTGATGCTTATGGAGTCGAATTGGTTTGTCACCGGGTTTTTCTCGCTGGTCTGGGTAACGAGAGTTACATCAACCCTTCTGATAGTGTCCCTGTTGGCCTGCGATGTTATGGGCGCGGCGATTGACAGGCTGTTCTCGTCAAAATACGCGAATGTGATGGACGACACATGCCCCGCCACATCCTGTCCAGCGCTGTAAGCGCCGTAGGCGGTCCCGCTCCACGCCGCTGTCTCCCTCGTAAGCGTCTTGTTAGTGGCGTCCACCGAATACCGTATCATCCACGGCCCCTGCGTGGGGTCGGGGTCTGTGTCTGATTCGAACTCGAAGGTATCGGCTGTCGCGGTTATAATCGGGGTGTTCCTGTAGTAACAGCCTCCGGCCCTGAGCTCTTTGACCACCCTCTCCATGGCGGCCCTGCCCTCCTGCTGTATCTCGGCGAGCCTCTCCTGACCCGATGAGGAGCGGATGAAATATGTGTATACCGAATAGACCCCGGTCATGACTATGGCCGCCATGGCGAGCGCCACGAGCAGCTCGCTCAGCGTGAATCCTTTATCGTTAAGGGCGTTCTGTCCCATGCCTCACCTCGCCATTGTGGTGCGGAGCACCGTGGAGTGCGTGCCGAGCGCGTCCCTCCACACCACCCGCACTGCCACATCCTTTGAGTTTACCGTGCCGCCCGCGCCGTTGGTTATATGGACCTCGCGCCTGAAGCTTGAATAGCCTGAAATCGCGCCGTAGTCCTCTGCGGAATCCGGGTTAGCACCCGTGAGCGGGTTGCTGCTTGCAACCGGGTCGCCGAGCGCCGCGCCGTCGAAGTTCACGGCCGCGGTCATTTTAAGGGCCTCGAGCCTCTCCTGAGCGAGGTTCGAGGCGAACGTAGTGTTCTTGCCGAGGGCGTTGGACTTTATTGCCGTGGCCATAAGCCCGGCAAGGCCGATAAGCGCTACGCTCAGTATAACGAGGGCGAGGAGAACCTCGATGAGCGTAAAGCCCTTAACCCCCCTTAATCCCCCCTTGAAAATAAGGGGGGAATGCCCCCTTAATCCCCCCTTGAATAAAGTGGGGGTTAAAAACCGGCCGCCCGGACCGAGAACCCTTATAAAGAAACCATGCCTCATAATGCTACCACCCTGTTATAATTTGAGTCCTGCCTGTGCTCGATGTAACGCTCACAGTGAATTTGTCGCTGGTGTCCTTGGCGCTCGATAAATGAATCGTAGCGCTCGATGCCGTGCCTGTGGTGTCGAACCTTATTACCCCCGTTGTCCCGGATGTATAGTTTGTGCCGTCAACCGTTATGTCGTTTACATTCACCTGAGAATCAACCGCCCTCTCCGCGAATGTGGTGTCCTGCGTCCACGCGGACCCTGTCCATCTCACGACCATGTATTTCGCCGGGGACGCGCTCAGGTTGAAGCGCACCCCGTAATCCGATGTCGAGCCTATGGCCTTGCTTCTGGCTAACTGCAATGCGGTATATATCTCCCTTGATGCGCTCTTGAGCTTTGCGTGGGGGAATGTGGTGGCCATCATGGTCGGTATGGCTATGGCCGCGGTTACAGACATGATGGCTACTACAACCAAAAGCTCCACAAGGCTGAAACCTTTATGCCCCTTCATGCTTATTGATATGTTGCAACGGCTGTGCCAACACATAACCCTTTGATATTCAATCACTTTCATCATAATCGCCCGGTGTGCGCTATAAATTTTTTTCATAGTCCGTAATTTTTTATCTTATAAAGGAGCGCCCTGTGGCTGATTTCGAGGAACTGGGCCGCCTTTGTCTTATTATTGTTCGTATATTCAAGCGCCCTTTTAATAAGCTCTCTTTCGATGGCCTCCTGAGCCTGTTTTATCGAAAGATTACCTGAGGAAGGGAGCATACCCCCCCCTACCCCCCCTTTAATAAAGGGGGGATTAAGGGGGGTTATGGGCAGCGTTTCCTTGCTTATAACAGGGCCTTCTTCAAGTATCATAGCCCGTTCCACGGCATTTTCAAGTTCCCTGACATTACCCGGCCACTGATATGCCAATACCGCGTCAAGCGCCTCTTTTGAAAAGACCTTGGCGGATTTACCGAACCTTTTCGAGAACTTCTCCACGAAATGCAGGGCAAGGGCCTCTAAATCAGCGGGCCTTTCCCTGAGCGCGGGGAGCTTGAGCTCAATGACATTGAGCCTGTAGAACAGGTCCTCCCTGAATCTGCCGGCCTTTATCTCAGCCCTCAAATCCCTGATGGTCGCGGCAACGACCCTCGTGTCTATCTTTGTGGACTTTGTATCGCCGACCCTTCTTATTTCTCCTTCCTGCAAAACCCTGAGGAGCTTTACCTGAAGTTCCATGGGCAGTTCGCCCACCTCATCCAAGAATATGGTCCCTCCGTCAGCCTCCTGAAAAAGCCCTGTCTTATTTCTGTGCGCGTCCGTAAACGCGCCCTTGACATGGCCGAAAAGCTCGCTTTCGAGAAGCGTTCCCGGAATGGCCCCGCAATTGACCGCTACAAAGGACTTTGAAGCCCTGCTCCCGCTGTAGTGGATGGCCCCTGCTATAAGCTCCTTGCCTGAGCCGCTCTCCCCTGTTATGAGGACAGAGGCCGAATAATCCGCCACTTTTTTAACGAGGGCCAAGACCTCTAACATCTTAGGGTCTTTTGTTATTATGTTCTTTATGTCGTATTCCCTTACGACATCGCCCTTGAGCCTGAGGTTCTCCCTCTTGAGCCGTTCCCTCTCCTCGGCCTTCTTAAGGGTTAAGAGGATTTCATCGGACTTAAAGGGCTTTGAGATGTAGTCGTAGGCGCCGAGCTTCATGCACTCTATGGCCGTGTCAACGGTGCCATGAGCGCTCATCATGATTACCGTCTGCTCAGGCTTCTTGGACTTAAGCGCCTTCAA
>CAYIRV010000125.1:0-5442 GCA_964365865.1 uncultured Thermodesulfobacteriota bacterium
CTACCTATAAAAATACCCTAAAACTATAGGGCGAAATGTCATAAAATCACTCAGCCATCTGTTCCACATAAAACAACAAGGCCGCCGAGCCCGGCCTCGCAACATCCCTTATTTCTTCCTGCCCTTGCCTTTCACAGGCCATCTGAGCGCGGCCTGAGCAGCGGCTAATCTGGCTATGGGCACGCGGAAGGGCGAGCATGAGACATAATTGAAGTTGTTCACATGGCAGAACTCGACTGATGCCGGGTCTCCGCCGTGCTCTCCGCAGATGCCTATCTTCAATCCCGGCTTTGTCTTCCTGCCCTTTTCAATGGCGATCTTTATCAACTCCCCAACCCCGTCCTTATCAAGGGACTGGAACGGGTCGTCCTTCAAAATCCCGGCCTTTTTCTCGTCAACATATTCAGGCAGGAACCTTCCGGCGTCGTCCCTCGACATGCCGAGCGTCATCTGGGTCAGGTCGTTGGTGCCGAACGAGAAGAACTCCGCGACCTCGGCAATCCTGTCCGCGGTTATCGCGGCCCTCGGCACCTCTATCATCGTGCCTACCGTGTAGTCAATCTTGACTCCCTGCTCGTCCATAACCGCCTGAGCGACCTTCCTTGTCCTGTCTGTGAGTATGGAAAGCTCTTTTACATCTATCACGAGCGGGTGCATGATTTCAGGGGAAACCTTGATGCCCTTTTTCCTGCAATCGCAGGCAGCCTCCATTATGGCCCGCACCTGCATATCCAATATCTCCGGGTATGTTATGCAGAGCCTGCAACCCCTGTGCCCTAACATGGGGTTTGCCTCATGCAATCTGTCAATTCTTCTTTTTACCTGATGGAAGGGAAGACCGCGCATCTGGGCCAAGTGCTTCTGGTCGTTCTCGGTATGCGGGACAAACTCGTGCAAAGGCGGGTCAAGGAGCCTTATGGTTACGGGCATTCCGTCCATTGCCCTTAAAATCCCGACAAAGTCCCGCCTCTGGAGGGGCAGCAGGACATCGAGGGCCTTTCTCCTCGTATCCTCGTCCTCTGCTATTATCATCCTCTGTATGGCGAGCCTTCTTTCGTCTGTGTCAAAGAACATGTGCTCTGTCCTGCAAAGCCCTATGCCTTCGGCCCCCAAGAGCACGGCCTTTTCAGCGTCATACGGCGTGTCAACATTTGTCCTGACCTTCAGGACGCGCATCTCGTCAGCCCACTTCATCAAAGAATTAAAGGCGCCCGGAAGCTCCGGCTTTATGAGGCTCATGGCGGTCCTGAAGACCTCTCCTGTCGAGCCGTTGATGGTCAGCTCGTCCCCTTCCTTTACTACCGTATCTCCGACCGAGACCGTCTTCGCCTCATAGTCAATGGACAGGTCCTCGCACCCCACCACGCAGCACTTTCCCCATCCGCGCGCCACGACAGCGGCATGAGATGTCTTTCCGCCTGTTGCGGTCAGAACCCCCTTGGCCGCGTGCATGCCGCCCACATCCTCGGGGCTTGTTTCTTTCCTCACGAGGATTACATTCTTGCCCTGCGCGGTCCATGCCTCTGCGTCCTTTGCGTTGAATACCACGCTCCCGGAAGCCGCGCCCGGCACAGCCGCGATTCCTGTGGCGAATAGATTTTTCTTAAGCTCCGCGGAAGGGATTGACGGGTCTATTACAGGATAGAAAAGCCCTTCTATGTCCTTATCCGTGAGCCTGAGAACAGCCTGCTCCTTTGTGATGAGCTTTTCCTTCACCATGTCAACCGCGATTCTGAATGCCGCGAACGGCGAGCGCTTGCCGGTCCTGCACTGCAGGATGTAGAGCTTGCCTTCTTCTATGGTGAACTCTATGTCCTGCATCTCCTTATAATGGGATTCGAGCCTTGTCCGGGCTTCGCAAAGCTCCTTGTAAATCCTCGGCATATGGCGTTTCAAGTCGCTTAGATGCAAGGGCGTCCGGACGCCGGACACGACATCCTCGCCCTGCGCGTTCATAAGGAGGTCGCCGTAGAAGTCGTTATCGCCGGAATTGGGGTCCCTCGTGAAGCACACGCCTGTGCCTGAGCGCTCGCCCATGTTGCCGAACACCATCTGGACGATGTTCACGGCAGTGCCCAGAAGCCCGGAAATCTTCTCCACTCTCCTGTATGTAACGGCCTTCTCGGCCATCCACGAGCCTATGACAGCGTCAATAGAGGTCTGAAGCGGGACCGCGGGGTCTTGAGGAAAGTCCTTTTTCGTGTGCTCCCTATACACGGCCTTGAGCCTCGGAATAAGCTCATCGAGCTCAGCCTCGTTCACATCCGTGTCAGTCACCTTGGCCGTCCTGATATTGAGCCTTACGCGCGTCCTTCTCTCTTTTATGTAGTCGAACTCGTCGTCGAACTTCTTCCTCGGAATCCCCATGCCGGTCGAGCCGAACATCACGATAAAGCGCCTGTATGCGTCGAGGGCGAACCTCCTATTGGAGGTTTTTTTAGCAAGCCCTTCCATTGATTTGTCGTTGAGGCCCAGATTCAGAATCGTCTCCATCATGCCGGGCATCGAGCGGGCGCCCCCTGAGCGCACGGATATGAGGAGCGGGTCGTCAGGGTCTCCGAGCGTCTTGCCTGATAGCTTTTCGAGCCTCCTTTGGTTCTTGTGAAGCTCTTCAGCGAAGCCCTGAGGGTATTTCTTGCCGTTCCTGTAATAATAGTCGCAGACCTCGGTGGTAATCGTGAAGCCCGGTGGCACGGGAAGCCCGATGTTGGTCATCTCTGCCAATCCCGCCCCTTTTCCCCCGAGGACATCCTTCATGTCCCCCTTGCCCTCTGCCTTGCCATTGCCGAAAAAATAGATGTATTTCTTTTTTGCAGCCATAAACCCTCCGGAAGGGAATTTCGTTCAAGGCTTAAAAGATTAGCAAAAAACAGGGGGAAAGTCATCAAGTAAATGGCGCGCGGGGTTTATCCGCTTGACGGCGGGTTTGATACTTAATAATATATGCAGACTGCTTTTGGCGGACGGGCGCATGCATACAGAGCGTCAGAACAAAGCAGACCAAGGCGCGACGAAAGCGAGGAGTGAGGCGTGCTTTTAGTGCACGCCGCAACGACGAGCCGAGGAGCAACGCGGGTATGCGAAGTTATGACGCCCTGTATAAGGAGGAGCGATGGCTCAGGAGTACATACCGGTATATATAGAAGACGAGATGAAAAAGTCCTATCTGAACTACGCCATGTCCGTGATTGTCGGCAGGGCGCTGCCGGATGTAAGGGACGGGCTTAAGCCGGTGCACAGGCGGATACTATTCGCCATGCACGAGATGGGCGTTGAGTGGAACAAGCCCTATAAGAAGTCCGCCCGCGTAGTCGGAGACGTCATGGGTAAATACCACCCCCACGGCGATGTGGCTGTTTACGACGCCATAACCCGGATGGTGCAGGATTTTTCGCTCAGATACCCGCTCATAGACGGCCAGGGCAACTTCGGCTCCATAGACGGCGACCCGCCTGCGGCCATGCGCTACACGGAGATAAGGATGGCCCGGCTCGCAAGCGAGCTCCTCCGGGACATCGAAAAGGAGACCGTTGACTTCAGCCCCAACTACGACACCTCTCTTAATGAGCCGAAGGTCATGCCCGCGGCGGTCCCGAACCTTCTCGTGAACGGTTCTTCAGGCATAGCCGTGGGCATGGCCACGAACATGCCGCCGCACAATCTGGGCGAAATCATAGACGCTATAATGTACATCGTGAAAAAGCCGGACGCAACCGTAAAAGAGCTTATGAAGCTCGTGCCAGGGCCGGATTTTCCGACAAGCGGCTTCATACACGGAAGAAAGGGCATAAAGGACGCTTACGAGACAGGCAGGGGCGTAATACAACTCCGCGCCCGCGCCAACATAGAAAAGAACCCGCGCACAAACCGCCAAGCCATAGTGATAACCGAAATCCCGTACATGGTGAACAAGGCCCGGCTCATAGAATCAATCGCCGGGCTTGTTCGGGACAAGAGGATAGAGGGCATATCCGATGTCCGCGACGAATCGGACCGCGACGGCATGAGGGTTGTCGTTGACCTTAAAAGGGACGAAGTGGCAGAGGTTGTCCTCAATAACCTCTACATGCACACGCAGATGAAGACCTCCTTCGGCATAATAAACCTCGCCATAGTCCACGGACAACCCAAGGTCCTGGGCCTTGCCGCGCTCCTTAATGAATTCATCGGCTTCAGGAAAGAGGTTACGGCGAGAAGGACTGCCTATGACCTTAAAAAGGCGCGCGAAAGGGCGCATGTGCTCGAAGGGCTTAAAATCGCCATAGACAACCTCGACGCGGTCATAAAACTCATAAGAGCGTCGAAAGGCCCGCAGGAGGCAAAGGCCGGGCTTATAATGAACTTCAAGCTCTCCGACATTCAGGCGCAGGCAATATTAGAGATGAGGCTCCAGAGGCTCACGGCGCTCGAAAGGGAGAAAATCATAGAGGAGCATAAGGAAATCCTGAAGCTCATAAAATCGCTCGAGGAAATCCTCGCGAGCGAAAAACTCCTGATGGACGTGGTGCTGAAAGAGCTTAAGGAGGTCAGGGAGCGGTTCGCCGATGAAAGAAGGACGGAAATCGTTGACGAATCCGGCGACATTACCATAGAGGACATCATAGCGGAAGAGGACATGGTGGTTACGATTACGGCCGGCGGATACATAAAAAGGAACCCCACGAGCCTCTTTAAGATTCAGAAGCGGGGCGGCAAAGGCAAGACAGGCATGACCACAAAGGAAGAGGACTTTGTGGCCGACATCTTCATAGCCTCCACCCACAGCCATATACTATTCTTCACGGACAAGGGAAAGGCGTATTCCCTCAAGGTCTACGACATACCTCAGGCCGGAAGGGCCGCCAAGGGCAAGGCTATAATCAACATACTGAACCTCTCGGCCGAGGAAAAACTCACGGCATTCCTTCCTGTGAGGGAGTTTACCGAGGGCAAATACATCATGATGGCCACTGCCTGCGGGGTCATGAAAAAGTCAGACCTCATGTCCTTCTCGAACATCCGCTCCGGCGGCCTCATCGCGATAAGCCTCGACCAAGGCGACAGCCTCATATCAGCCCGGCTCACAGACGGCAAGACCGACATATTCCTCGGCACAAGGAACGGCAGGGCCACCCGCTTCCATGAACAAGAGGTGCGCGAGATGGGCCGTCAGGCGCGCGGCGTGCGGGGAATAACCCTTAAGGACGACGACATTGTGGTATCCATGGAGCCTGTTGACGAGTCTGCCGCCGTGCTTACTGTAACCGAGCGCGGGTACGGCAAGAGGACGAACTTCTCCGAATACAGGGACACTCACAGGGGCGGGAGCGGGCTTATAAACATAAAAATCACCGACAAGAACGGCCCTGTGGCCGGAATAGTCAAGGTGCGGGAGACCGACGAGGTCATGCTCACGACGAGCATAGGAAAAATCATAAGAATCGCCATGAAGGGCGTGCCAAT
>CAYIRV010000126.1:0-294 GCA_964365865.1 uncultured Thermodesulfobacteriota bacterium
AGCGTCGAGACCTCATCAAAAAAGCCCGTGCCGCCATCCGCGAAATCGAGCTTGCCGCTCTTGCGCGCGTGCGCGCCCGTGAAGGCGCCCTTTTCATGGCCGAATAGCTCGCTCTCCATAAGCTCCGAGGGCACTGCCCCGCAGTTCACGGCTACAAAGGGCTTGTTACTCCTCCCGCCCATGGAGTGTATTGCCCTTGCCACAAGCTCCTTTCCAGTGCCGCTCTCGCCGGTTATGAGGACATTGGAGGAGACGTTGCTTACCTTCTCGATAAGCTCAAAGATGCTCTTCATG
>CAYIRV010000126.1:304-5351 GCA_964365865.1 uncultured Thermodesulfobacteriota bacterium
ATGCCCGGGGCGATGCTGACTATCCCGCCAAACCCGTCGTAGTCCTTCCATGTCTCTTCCTTAAGGTATGCGAGTTCGGTCTTCAATGTGAGGCTTTCAACATACCTCTTTATGGTCATCAGGAGGTCGCCCTCGTCAAACGGCTTGACAACATAGTCATAGGCGCCCTTGTGCAGGGCGGTAACAGCCTCCTTTGCCGTATCGCGCGCTGAAAGCATAATAACCCCGGCGTCAGGGTCAGCCTCTTTAATCTTGCCGAGCGCGGCAATGCCGTCCATGCCCGGCATCATCACATCCAAGAGCACGATGTCAACATTGCGGGACTTCACTATCTGAAGGGCCTCAAAGCCGTCCTTTGCCTCAAGTGTCTCATACGCGCCTTTAAGGATGAGCCTTAATGCCTGCCTGACACACGGGTCGTCATCCACGAGCAGCACAATCAGCTTTTTCATGGGCCTCCGGAGGGTTATGACCGCTTGATGTTCTATTCACTTTTTATTTACTTTGTTATGGATGTTACATTGCAAGACATAAAATGTCAAGCATATGTTTACAATACAGGACTATTATTCAAGGGTTTTGATAAATCAAAAAAAACTAAGGCTGGTGAGATACTTAGGTGAGTGTCGTTGATGTGTCAGTCGAGTTCTTCGTGCTCTATGCCGTAGCTTTTCATCTTCCTGTACAGATGGCTTCTTTCAAGCCCTATGGCCTCGGCGGTCTTGGAGATGTTCCAGCCGCACTCCTTCAGCCTTCTCAGTATGAACTCTTTCTCAAAGTCCTTTCTCGCCTCTTTTATGAGCAGGCTTTTGAAGATGCTCTCCGAAGGCTGATGCTCCGTGCCCCTGATGTGGGCCGGGAGGTCTTCGGGCCTAATCACATTCGACGGCGCCATGATGACGAGCCTCTCAAGGATGTTCTTAAGCTCCCTGACATTGCCGGGCCACGGGTGCTTCATTAGTATGTCGAGGGCCGGGCCGCTCATCTTGGGGACCCTGTCCCTCGCGGTCTCGCGGGAGAACTCATTAAGGAAATGCTCGACGAAAAGCGGTATGTCCTCTGTCCGCTCCCTGAGCGCAGGGACATGGAAGGGCAGCACATTGAGCCTGTAGTACAGGTCTTCCCTGAAGGCCCCCTTTTTTATAAGCTCCCTCAAGTCCTTGTTGGTGGCGGCGATGACGCGCACATCAACCTTTATCTGAGCGGTGCCGCCCACCCTCTCGAAGCTCTGCTCCTGAAGGATTCTTAAAATCTTGGCCTGAGTCTTCAGGGACATGTCCCCTATCTCGTCGAGGAAAACGGTCCCTTTGTCGGCCATGTCGAACCGGCCCTTTTTCTGGGCCACGGCGCTCGTAAACGCCCCCTTTTCATGGCCGAAAAGCTCGCTCTCTATAAGCTCCTCGGGTATGGCCGCGCAGTTGACCTCGATAAAAGGTTTGCCGGCCCTCATGGAGTTAAGATATATGTTCCTCGCTACAAGCTCCTTTCCAGTGCCGTTCTCCCCTGTAATGAGCACCCAACCGTTGGTGGGCGCGGCCCTCTTGATGTCGGCCTTGAGCTCCCGCATTATTCCGGACTCGCCGATAATCACATATCTCTCTCCAGCATTATACAGGAGATGGGCGTTCTCCTCCCTGAGCCTTTTGTGCTCCAGGGCATGCTCGACCGTCAGGAGCACCTTATCGAGGGAAAGGGGCTTTTCTATAAAGTCGTATGCACCGAGCTTCGTGGCTTTTACCGCGGTCTCTATGTTGGCGTGGCCTGATATCATGATGACCGGCATATCCGGCCTGCTCTTTTTTATCTCCTTTAGGGCCTCCATGCCGTCCATGCCCGGAAGCCATATGTCGAGGAGCACAAGCTCCGGAAGGGGCGCGCCTCCGTCCAGCCTTTTAAGCGCCTCCTCAGCGGAGGAGGCGGATATAACGGCAAACCCCTCGTCGCGGAAGACGCCTTCGAGCGCTAACCTTATTTCCCGCTCGTCGTCAACCACGAGTATGGTCTTCATACTGTAACCGCCTTTACCGGGATTTCTATTATAAAGCGCGTGCCCCGCGGCTCGTTGTCCTTGACCCTTATATAGCCGTTGTGGTCGGCTATGATGTTCTGCACGATGGCGAGCCCTAACCCCGTGCCGGTTTTTTTTGTCGAAAAGTAAGGCTCGAAAAGCCTCTGCCTGGCCTCGGCGCCCATGCCCGCCCCGTTATCGCTCACATCGAGCCTGGCGACCTGCATCTCCTCCATGTAGCGCGTCTCCACCCTGACCACGCCCTCATTCTCGATTGCCGCGGCCGCGTTGTCAATGAGATTTATGAGCACCCTCTTCATCTGGTCCCTGTCTATGTGCAACACCGGAAGCCTCTCGTCCGTGGACGCCTCGAATGTTATGGCCCTGTGGCCGGTCTTATACATGGCCACGGTCTCTAACACTATCTCGTTCAAGCTGCAGGGGCTGGGGTTGGACGCCGGCATGCGGGCGAAGTTCGAGAACTCGTTCACAAGCGTCTTAAGCTCGTCAACCTCCCTGATGATGGTGCTGGTGCACTCGTCAAAGACAGCGCCTTCGTCCGGAACCTTGCCGAGATACTTCTTCCTGAGCCTCTGGGCCGAGAGCTTTATGGGGGTAAGCGGGTTTTTTATCTCGTGCGCTATCCTCTTGGCGACCTCCTTCCACGCGAACATCCTCTGGGTCTTGACGAGATGGGTGAGGTCGTCCAAGACCGCCACCAGGCCGATGTAGCTGCCGGATTCGTCCCTGAGGGCGTTCAGGTTAACCAGCACGGTCATGGCCTTGTCAGGGTTTTCGAGCCTCATCTGCCTTTCGATGTGCTCGGAGCCCAGGTCGTTCATCTCCCTTATCATCTCCCTCAGGACTTCCCTGTCCTCGCTCCTCAACACCTCCCTGTAGTTCTTTCCTATGGCATGGCCCTCAACGGTAGAGAGCATCTCTGCCCCGACCTTGTTGATTGAGGTTATCCGCCCGGACTTGTCAATGGATATGACGCCCGCCGGCACATTGGCGAGCACGATTTCTATATACCGCCTCCCCTGTTCCGATTCCGCGTTCGACCGTCTAAGGTCCAGATTCGCCTCCTCGAGCCGGGTCTTGCCCGCCTTCAGGTCCTCGGTCATCCTGTTGAACGACCTGACGAGGAGACCCACCTCGTCGTTGGATTCCACATTGAGCCTGAAATCAAGGTCCCCGCCGGCTACGGCGTTGGTGCCCTCCGCAAGCTCCTCTATGGGCACGGTTATGCCGCGCGCTATGTATCTCCCTATCCATATGGAGAAAAAGACAATCAGCAGGGTTATTATAAGAAGGATGGTGAAGTAGCTCGTCTTTACGGGATTTTTGAGGAGTTTTATCTGCTTGTATCCCTCGAACGCGGTTGAGATTTCCTTCATCTTCTCAAGGAGGCTCTTCGGCACATAGTAGCTGACGACGACCGCGCCCATAGGCTTGCCCCCTTCTGAAGAAGCCGTTATCGGGTATAGGCCCCTCACCACATCGCCGACCTTGAGGGTTTCAACGAAGCTCGTCCCTTCTCCGGCCAGGGCGCTGGTCACATGCCGCATGTCAACATCAGGCACCATGTTCTGGTTCACGGACCCGGCGATTGCGTAAAAAGCCCTCTTGCCGTCATGGGCATATACCTCTATGGTCGAGAAGTCGTTTTCGTTCAGCTTCAGGACTATGAAGTCGGATAGGCCACTCTCACTCGAATCCATGCCTGTCCTTGACGCGGTTCCCGCGACCGCTCGCGCCCCGGACATGACCCTCTCGGCCATGTCCCTGTAGTAGTTCTGCCCGAGTTCCAGCGATTCCTTGAGGGAATCCTCTATGTTTATGTCAAACCACCCGTCAATGCTCTTGTTTATAAGCCCTATTACAACGAAAAAAAGCAGGAATGTCGGGACAATCGTGAAGGCCACGAAGGCCGTTACGAGTTTCGTCATGAGCCTCGAGCCCATGACCTTCCTCTTCCTCTCCAATAGGAGCTTTACCGAATTCCTCAGCACGAGGAAAATGAGGAGCACGAGGAGTATGATGTTGAGGTTTATAAGCCCCAAAAGGAATATGTTGGTAGAGAACGGGAGCGCGCGGCCAACGCCGGACAGGTGGGATTCTATGTAGGTAAGGAGCAGAATGGCCGGTATGAGGGAGAAGATTATGTAGAGCTCTCTTCTGCGCCTCTTCTGCTCGGCGTCTGTCTTCTGCTCGTTGCTCATGTGCCTGCTTTGGGGGAGAACCTGAACTCATACCAGCCTGTCTCCACATCCCAGAACTTAAGGAAGAAAAGGGCGTAGTCGAGCGGAAAGGGCAGTCTTAGGGTCTTTAACTCGGCCTTGAGGCGCATCTCGTATTCGGCCCCTGATTCAAGGGGTAAGGCGAGTTGAAGCAACATCTCCCTGCAGCTTGTCATGAACATCTTCATCTCGCCGAAGTCCTTTGTCCGGAGCGGCTCCATGCCTGTCTCCTCCAACAGGACCTCGTACTCCTCCTTCATGGAGTCGTATTTTACCGTGTGCCTGAACTCGAGCCTCTTTACCTCTTCGTTGAACCAGACGCTGTTAACCCTGTCAAGCTCCACTATGAATGTAAAGGATGCGGCCGCCCCGCTCTTTACCGCATCCTCTATCTCTTTTGTAAAGGCGTCGAAAACAGTGAATGAGAACCTTAACGGAGGCCCGTAAGAAACCCGGACATTGTTAATGTAAGCGTCAGAAGAAAAGGCATGGCCGGGAAAAGAAAACACGGCAAAAAATATTACAAAGAATATGATTTTTTTCACGGGAGTGCTTGTTTTTAAGCGCATATTAAAGGCCATGCTCGGGTTACGAGCGATTGTGGGCTCAATAGGAGTTTCCCCGTTTGCCAGAGGCAAATGGGGAAACATGCCAAAATATAACCAAATTTCGCCTTAAAAAGCAAGGTAAGGGCCGCCCTCTGTCAACCACATTTAGAAATGTCCCCTTTTCTCCAAAGTAGAACTGTTGTACTAGCTCACTAATTCGGTAACTCTTTGCAGTTTATCAAAAGGCGTCT
>CAYIRV010000127.1:0-5334 GCA_964365865.1 uncultured Thermodesulfobacteriota bacterium
CAATCGAGCTCAATGCCTCGGCGGAGACGCGCCTCACCTGCCAGTTCCGGTCTTTGAGCAGGGCCGCGAGCGGCTTTAACGCCTTTTGGCTTTTTATCAGACCGAGGGCGCGCGCGGAGTGAAGGCGCACGAGCCATTTTTCATCAGATAGGAGCGATATTAGCGCGTCAACAGAGGCCGTGTCTTTAAGCCTGCCGAGCGCCTTTGCCGCCTTTGCGCGCACATCATGCTCAGGGTCATCGAGCGCGGCCCTGAGCACCGGGGCCGCGCCCTGCTCGTCAAGCTCGGCTAATATGTCGGCCGCCGCGGCCCTTACCTGCCACAGCGGGTCATTAAGCCCGGTGATAAGCCATTTAGCCGCGTCCGGCCCAAAGGATATAAGCGATGATTTAATTATCCTGTAGGAAAAATCCTCCTCGTCCAGCGCGGTTTTTTTAAACCTCTCCATGAGATACGGGATGCTCTCCCTGTCTTTTACGAGCCCAAGTGAATGCACGGCCATGTCCCTTACATCCTTGTGCTCGGACTTAAGAGAGCTTATAAGGAGCGGGACCGCCTTTATGCACTTGAGCCTTCCGAGCTTGTCGGATGCGAGCGCCTTTTCCCACCTGCTGCCTGAGGAGAGTTTCTTTATGTAATAATCGGTAAAACCGAGCGAATCAAAAAGCATGGCTATCTTATCGGATACAAGCTCGCAGTCTTTAGCATACGGAAGGACTTTAAGGCCGGGTTCAGCCTTTTCCCCCTCCCTTGCCTCGGTAAGCGTTTTGAAAAGCTCTGCTTCTATTACAGTCCACTCGGCAGACCCCGGCCTTTTCCTTAAAGACGCGCTTTGCAGCGCGCCGGACAAAAGTCCGGACACGGCATTTTCATGCCTTGCGCGCGCCCGGTCGAGAGCCGCGTACTTCATGTTCATGTAAATACGCCTGAAAAAGATGATAATTATCGTGAGCAGGATGAAGAATACGGTGAGGAATATGGTGAGATATACTATTAATACTATCACGGCTTAACTTAAGACAACCAATCAAGGGTGCGCCCTGATACAAACCCATTTTCTATTAAACCACAAGGCCGCTTGTTTTTAAAGATTTTTTATAGTATTATCATAAAAATGTCCACGGCTGACGACAGTATATCCAAAAAAGAGTTCCTAAGCCCAACCTTCGGCAGACTGAGCTTTGAGGAGATGTTTGCAAGGCTCGTTGACTACATAAACGAAGATTCAACCCAAAGATACAACCTGATTATCGGCACCGATTCCTTCCTCTCAACAGAGACGATATTCGTAAGCGCGGTCATTGCCCACAGGGTAGGCCACGGCGGGAGGTATTTCTACTCCAAGTCCCGCAGGAGAAAGATGGATAACCTCCGCCAGAGGATATTCTACGAGGCCACCATGTCAATCGAGCTCGCGTCCGCCGTAATGAAGAAGATGAACGAAAACGGCTTCAAAAAACTCCCCTTGGAAATACATCTCGATATAGGCGACAACGGCGACACAAAGGAAATAATAAGGGAGGTCGTGGGCATGGTTACAGGCTCAGGGTACTTCGCCGTAACAAAGCCGGACTCCTACGGCGCAAGCAAGGTCGCTGACAGGCATTCAAAATAGAATGCCTGTCAAGTCCGGGATAGTTGAGGCCGCGAAACTCGTTTCGCACGGCGTTTATGTGATTACCACTAATCACAATGCCCGGGTGAACGGCATGACCGCGGCTTGGGTCGGCAGGGCTTCTTTTGAACCGCCGCTCGTTACCGTTGCAATCGGAAAAACCCGTTTCTCCCACGACATGATAAGGGATTCAGGTATTTTTGCGGTGAATGTCCTTGGGCCTGACAGCATCCCCACAGGCAAGCACTTCGGCCTTGTGTCAGGGAAAAAGACAGACAAGTTCACGGGTATTGAATTTGATGTAAAGGCCACGGGCGCGCCGATTCTCAAAGACGCCCTCGCATGGCTCGACTGCAAGGTTGTTTCGCGCCACGACGCAGGCGACCACACTCTATTTATCGGAGAGGTTCTTGAAGGAGGGGTTTTGAGGCATGGCGTAAAACCGCTTATCTACGACAAGGAGAGTTTTTTCAAATAGCTTATATTCCGAGCATCTTCCGAAATTCCTCTTCCCCGATTATCTTGACGCCAAGCTCCTTTGCCTTAGTGAATTTTGTGCCCGGCTCTTTTCCCACGACAACATAGTCAACCTTTTTGCTTATGCCTGTTGCCGCGCTCCCTCCTTCAGTCTCGACCATGTTTTTCGCCTCGTCTCTGGATAAGGACTCAAGCGCCCCTGTAAAGAGGAATGTCCGGCCCGCGAGCTTTCCTTTTGCCGCGCCTGCCTTCGGGCCTTCGGGCTTCACGCCGGCCTTTTCGAGTTTTTCGAGGACGGTTCTATTGTGTTTTTCTCTGAAGAACTCGACGATGGATTTTGCGGTCTCTGGCCCGATATCGCGTATGTCCCGAAGCCCCTCTTCCGAGGCAATCATGAGATGTTTTATATCACCGAAGCTCTCGGCCAAAACCTTTGCCATGCGCTCGCCCACATCGCGTATGCCGAGGCCGTAGATGAACCTTTCGAGCTTCGGGCGCTTGCTCTTCTCGATTGCGCTCAAGATGTTTTCAACGGATTTTTCTCCCCATCTTTCGAGCCTCAATATGTCGTCTTTTTTAATGCTGTATATGTCCGCCACATCCTTAATGAGGCCCTCTGTAAAAAACTGCTCTATGTGCATATGCCCGAGGCCCTCTATGTCGAGCGCCCTTTTTGATGTGAAGTGCTTTATGGCCTCCTTGAGCTGTGCGGGACACGACAGCCCTGCCGTGCAGAAGTGGATGGCCCCGGTCTTTTCGGCCTTTGCGCCGCACTCAGGGCAGTGCGCCGGCATTTTAAATCTTTGAGCGTCTTTTGGCCGCCTTTCCATGATAACGGCCACGACCTCTGGAATAACATCGCCTGCCCTCTGGACAACGACATAATCGCCGGTTCTTATGTCCTTTCTGTCTATCTCGTCCTGATTATGGAGCGTTGCCCTTTCAATGGTAACGCCGTGGACCTCTATTGGTTCGAGAACAGCGACAGGCGTGAGAGCGCCTGTCCTTCCCACGCCTACAATGATTTCCTTGAGCCTCGTTGTTTCCTGCTTTGGCGCGAACTTGTAAGCCACTGCCCAGCGCGGGCTTCTTATGAGCGCGCCGAGCCGGGCTTGAAGCTCAAGGCTGTTTACCTTTAATACAACGCCGTCAAGCTCATAGGCAAGTTTGTCTCTTTTTTCCTCCATCTCGTGATGATATTCAAGCGCCTCGGCGATGCCGTTGGTAAGCCGCACATGCGGGTTGACCTTCAGTCCCAGAGACTTCATGTATTCGAGGGTTTCGAGGTGCGTCTTAAATGAAGGGCCTTTTATTTCCCCTATGCCATAGCAGAATATGTCGAGCGGACGGGAGGCCGTAACCTTTGGGTCAAGCTGCCTCAGGGACCCGGCTGCCGCGTTCCGGGGGTTTGCGAAAAGCCCGAGCCCTTTTTGCTCCCTTTCCTTGTTGAGTTTCTTGAATCCGTCAATGGGGAGAAACACCTCTCCCCTTGCCTCTATTTTTTTAACCCCCCCTGCCCCCCCTTTAATTAAGGGGGGGGTGAGGGTAAGGGGGATGCTCCTTACTGTCCTGAGGTTTTGGGTTACATCCTCTCCAATGTGGCCGTCTCCCCTTGTCGAGCCTTTTATGAAACGGCCGTTCTCGTATATAAGCTCGACCGCGAGGCCGTCGAGCTTCGGCTCCGCGCAGTATTCGAGCTTTTCGTTTGAATCGAGCTTCAGGTATTTTTTTATACGCTCGTCAAACTCCCGCGCTTCATCGCCGGTGAAGACATTGTTGAGCGAGAGCATGGGAATGGTGTGCACGACCGTCCCGAACTCCTGAATGGGCGCGGCCCCGACCCTCTGGGTTGGCGAATCAGGGGCAACGAGGCTTGGAAATTTTTCCTCAAGCTCCTCAAGCCGACGCATCAACCTGTCATACTCGGCGTCAGAGACAATAGGGCTGTCGAGCACATAGTAGCGATAGTTGTGTTCGTTGAGCTCAGACTTAAGTTTTTCTATTTCCTCTTTTGCTTTTTTCTTGTCCATGATATATGTTTAGCACAGGCAGGCTGTGGGGTCAAACTGGTTTAACAAGGACAATATGCTTAAGAGATTTAATGGTTGAATCTGTCAGGAAAGGCGCTAATGCCTGAGATAAGCCGTTTTTTTGGAATCATCATAGCCATGTTTTATGGCGACCATAATCCGCCGCATTTCCATGCAAGATACGGCGGACATAGCGCATCCATAAGGATTGATGATTTTGCCATTCTTGAGGGCGGCCTGCCTCCGAGGGCGCTCGGACTTGTGATTGAATGGACGGAGATTCACAAAGAAGAGCTTTTAAGAGATTGGCGGCTCGCGGTTGAAAATAAGCCGCTTATGCCGATTGAGCCGCTGAAGTAGGAGGCCAAACCATGTATTACGATGTCGTTGACGCAAGGCATATCGAAGGATACATAATCGCATTGACTTTTGAAGACGGCAAAAAAGGGGTTGTTGATTTAAAAGACTATGCGAAAAAGGGCGGCATCTTCAGCCGCTTTAAGGATTTGGGATATTTCAGGCGGCTTTATGTCAATAAAGACCTCGGGGCTTTGTGCTGGCCGGAGGGGCTTGACATTGCGCCTGAGACGCTTTATCACGAGGCAACGCTTGAGCCGCTGCCATCTTGGATGTCCCATGTATAAGGCGCGATGATGTTTCCGCATTTACCCTGAAAGAGCGTTGAGGGGAGGGTTTTTATTATGGATAAATTCTTTCTGGACAAGGACGGCAAGGTGGTCGAGTTTTCAGAGGAGAACAGGCGCAAGAATATCCGTTTCCCGGTATGCCTTTCCGTAAGCTATGGGGACAAGAACCCGCTCCTCTGCGCGGACTTCATACTCAACATATCAAAAGGCGGGATTTACATAATGACGGAAAACCCGCTTAAAAAAGGCACGGAAGTGAAGATGGACTTCTACATCCCGCCGGACAACAAGCTCCTCGGCACATACGACGGCATTGTCGTGAGGTCTAATGCCGAGGACACGAGCTACCCGATGGGCATGCATGTCGAGTTCGTAAACCTCGGGGCAGACGGCCTTAAGGCGATTGAGGATTTTCTCGAAGAAAAACGCCGTCTGGTGGATGAAGAGGCGTAAGGGTCTCGCGGGGCGCGCTTGGGCAAGGCAGAGGATTTAAGGTTCATGGAAGAGGCCCTCAATGAGGCGCGAAAGGCCCTTAAAAAAGGCGAGGTGCCTGTGGGCGCGGTCA
>CAYIRV010000128.1:0-5333 GCA_964365865.1 uncultured Thermodesulfobacteriota bacterium
TTACTGGAACACACACATGAAGCTCGTTGCCGAAAGCCACAGGATTTCACTGGGGAGGGCCTATGAGATACTCTACAGGGCGGAAGAGAAGGTCGCGTCTTCAAGGGCACAGGAAGAGGCGGCGGACATTTAGTCTGTCCGGTGCAGAACCCCCTCTCCCATGCGGGGAGAGGGAAGGGGTGAGGGGTTCGTTCCCTTCATTCGTTGAATACAAGACCTTGAGGCAGTACCCGGCCTTCGGCGACACGCTCGACGAGTTCAAGGTGTATGGGTTCAGCGCAGGGTTTGACAATATAATCCGCTCTGCCTCACGCCAGTTAGACGGTAACGGACACTCATGGCTCACCGAAGACCCGGGGCTTAAGGTCATGTTTTAAGCCAGAACCCATCCTCATTGAGAAGAGTCCGTAGGGGCAACGCTCATCAAGAAAACCGTAAAAAATCTTGACTCATTGTCCATTTATTTTACAAATACTCATGTCTTCTCAATGACGCGAAAGTATTGAGGTTTAATTTGCTTGCACGATTTATAGCCTGTCCATGCTGTCCGGTTCTTTTACACAGTCAATAAGTCAGATTTTTAAAGTATTAATAAAATCAATGTGTTATAGCGTGCATTGAAATTGGCATGTCTCTTGCTAAATATTACATAAAACCAATATGGGCATAGGACAATATTGGTTTGTAATGTCGGCTTGTGCCGAGGCAGTTAAGGCATAGCCTGATGGATGTTATGGCATATTGTGATTTACATCACAGCCTTGATAAAAATAATTTGATAGAATGTCGTGGACTTGGTAAACTTATGCCGTTTAATTTTTTGGGGCATAAGGGACAAGGCGTATCACCCGGCTTAGGCAATAACATCTAAAACAGGAGGTTGTGTATGAAAAGAAGCATCATCAAGACGGCGGCGCTCGGCCTATCGGTCTTAACGATAGTGTTCGCCGTGGCGTCCGGCGCGGCTCAGGCTGGGACGAATTCGTCCGAGACCATTGCCGCCGTAAGGCTCACTACAGCCAAGGAGAACTATCTCGCGGTCCAGCGCCTGAAGGCATTGAAGGCCAACGAGGCCGCTTCAAGGATTGACGCCGCATCGCCGTCGGCCTGGCTCACGAGGGTGAACGCGACAGAGGTTAATATGGTTACTAACCGCTTCCAGAAGGCCGAAGGAGCCGGTGAGCCGGTCAACCTGAACGGAAAGGCTTACTATGCGACAGGCAGGGGATATTCCTCAAACCTTTCCAAAAATCCTTCCATCAGGTTTGCGAAAGACCCGCTCACAAACATGGTGGTTGACAAGGCCGAGGCGATAATATTCGCCGATGCGTCAGGCAGGGCTTTTTACTTCGAGTCAGAGGACACATACAAGGGCTTTATCGGCCTTGCGGGAAGGACCTCGACCGTTGCGGCAGTTGAGACTCCAGTAGAGATAAAGTAGCCCCACAGGTTTTGGCGAGCATGAGGCCCCGCGCCGTTAGGCGCGGGGCCTTTTTTTGTGCCCTCCAGACAGAGGCTGGTTTGTAAAAAGGCCGTTTATGTGTTAGGATTGAACAATACCCCCATTGCTTTCCCCCTTTTCAAGGGGGGAGTTAGAGGGGTTCCTGACACAACTCCTTTGGAAAAAGACAAAACCATAAGACAGTTTACCCTTGATGACAGTTCGCTCGTGGTTCGGCTTTTCGGCGAGGGCGGCGAGCACATAAAGAGGTTTGAGAAAAAGCTCGGCGTAACGCTCTCAACGAGGGGGAACATTGTGCTCGTGCAGGGCGGACAGGGGGGCGTTGAGCTTGCCGAGCGGCTGATTATCGAGCTTTACGGCCTCCTTAAAAAAGGCTTTCCCTTCAATCCGCATGACATTGACTACGCCATGAGGATGCTCTCAACGGACAAGTCCGCTAACCTCGATACCGTCTTCACTGACGCGGTATACACATCATTCAGGAAAAAGATAATAGCCCCCAAGGGCATTGCCCAGAAGAGATATGTTGACGCCATAAGGAAACACGACATCGTCTTCGGCATCGGGCCGGCGGGCACGGGAAAGACCTACCTTGCCGTGGCCATGGCTGTAGCGGCTATCACCAACCGCGAGGTTGACAGGATAATACTCACAAGGCCTGCCGTGGAGGCCGGCGAAAAGCTCGGTTTCCTGCCCGGAGACCTCGCGGCAAAGATTGACCCGTATCTCAGGCCGCTCTACGACGCCCTTCACGACATGATTGACTTCGACAGGGTACAAAAGATGCTCGAGCGCGGCACCATCGAGGTGGCGCCCTTGGCGTTCATGAGGGGAAGGACGCTGAACGATTCCTTCATCATACTCGACGAGGCGCAGAACACCACCATCGAGCAGATGAAGATGCTTTTGACCCGTATCGGCTTCGGGTCCAAGGCCGTTGTAACGGGCGATATAACCCAGATAGACCTTCCTCTCGCAAAGCCATCGGGCCTTGTCGAGGCGCAGAAGATACTCGAAGGCATAGATGGGATAGAGTTCTCGTATTTCTCCGATACCGATGTTGTCCGGCACCCGATCGTGCTCGATGTAATCCGCGCCTTTGAAAGGATGGAGTCCAAGAAAAGAAGCACCATCATCGAAGAGGCTTGAGGCGCGGGACTTATGCACAACGTCATAAGTAATTGCCAATACAGAGCGTCAGAACAAAGCAGACCAAGGCGCGACGAGAGCGAGAAGTGAGGCGTATTTTTCTATACGCCGCAACGACGAGCCGAGGAGCCGGGGCACCCACGCCAAGTGGCGTGGGTCGGGTATGCGAAGTTATGACGCTCTGTATAGCTTGAAGATATATATTAGGGACGAGGCCGGCCTTGATAAGGCCCGCAGGGACAGGGCAAAAAAGCTCCTCTCTCTCTCGCTTAAAGAGCTTCATCTCGATAAGGCCGAGCTGAGCGTTCTTTTCACCGGCGACTCAGGCATACAAGCGCTCAACAGGCAATACCTCGGAAAAAACAGGCCCACCGATGTCTTGAGCTTTCCCATGGACGACCCCTCTATTATCGGGGACATCGTAATTTCCGTGGACAGGGCAAGGGAGCAGTCAAAGGAGTTCGGCGTAAGCCTGAATGAAGAACTTGCAAGGCTCCTCGTCCACGGCCTGCTCCATCTCCTCGGATACGACCATGTCAAAGGGGGCAGGCAGGCAAAGAGGATGAGGGACAGGGAAGATGGGCTTATGGAATTATTCAGGGGAAAAGGGTTTTTTAAGAGGGCTAAATCTTTATGAACAACAAACACACCGGAGCCGTAAAGTCCAAAGGCTGGCTGCAGAGCCTCAATTACGCCATCGAGGGCGTTATATTCGCCTTTAAGCACGAGAGGCATATAAAGGTCCACTACGTCATAGCCGCGGCCGCGCTGCTGCTGAGCCTTTTCTTAAACCTCTCTATGGTAGAGTTCGCGCTCTTTGCGGTCTCGGTGGTTATCCTGCTTTTCGCCGAGATGATGAATACGGCAATGGAGCAGGCCGTAAACCTCATAGAGGACAGGCACCACATAATAGCGAAGAACGCCAAGGACATATCGGCCGGGGCCGTGCTCATATCGTCAATCGCGGTGGGGATTACCGCGTATATGATATTCTCCAAGCACATCCACGCGCCTTTTGAGGAGGCGCTGAAGCACGCGGGCGGATACGCCGGGCACGCGGGGGTAATCGCGCTCCTTCTGGTGCTCATAGCCGTTGTCGCGCTCAAGGCCACTACAGGCAAGGGCGCGCCTCTGCACGGCGGTATGCCGAGCGGCCACAGCGCCGTGGCCTTTTCGCTCTTCACATCCATAAGCCTTATGACCATGAACCCGGTAGTCGTCATATTCTCCTTTGTCCTCGCGATAATGGTGAGCCACTCCCGGCTCGTTGCCGGCATACATACGAGGCTTGAGGTCTTCATCGGGGCGCTTCTGGGCATTGGGCTGACGCTTCTCGCCTATAAGTTTTATCTCCTGACACTTAAATGACCATACGGATTATTCTTGCGGCGGCATCAGGGCTTATTCTTGTCTTCGCGCACGCGCCGTTCGGCTTGGGGTTTTTGGCATGGGCCGGGTTTGTCCCGCTCTTTTTATCAATCAGGGGCGCGGGATGGCGGCGGGCCTGCATTCTCGGCCTTGTGTCAGGTCTTGTCTTTTTCGCAGGCACGGTTTACTGGGTGGTCAATTCGATGTATTACTACGGCTCGATTGACCTGTGGCTCTCAGTCCCCATCATGCTTTTACTCGCGCTTTATTTAGCGGTCTATACAAGTTTATTCAGCATTCTTTTTTCCCTTGCTGAGAGGGAGCTATCAGGCTTTGCCCTCCTATGGGTTGCGCCCGCGCTTTGGACATCGTTCGAGTATCTGCGCGCAACGCTTTGGACAGGCTTTCCGTGGGCGCTTAGCGGGTATACGCAGGTCCCGTATTTAACCGTCATACAGCTCGCGGACATAACAGGGGTTTTTGGAATAGGCTTTATTGTGGTCTTGGTGAATACGGCCGTATTCTTGTGGTGCAGGTTTTTCATATATAAAGAGGGCAAGACCCCCCTTTCACCCCCCCTTAGTAAGGGGGGGCCGGTTAAAGAGACCGCCGTGGCTGTTGCCGTTATTTCCCTTGTATTCTTATACGGAACGCTTAAGATAAGGCAAACTGACGCAACTGCGGCTTCGTGGAAGGCCATCAGGGTAGCGGCCGTTCAGGGCAATATTGACCAGTCAATAAAATGGGACGAGTCCGCGCTTAACGCGACCGTAAACATCTACAGGGACTTGAGTCTGAAGGCAAAGGAGCAGGGCGCCGGGTTCATAGTCTGGCCTGAGACCGCGATGCCGTTCTATGTAATGGGCGATGATGCGAAGACGGCCGTAATAAAGGCCATAGCAAAAGAGTCAGGGGGCTTTATACTTACAGGCATTCCGTCGTATAATTACGACATTGACGCTTCCGGGTACAGGTATTTCAACAGCGCGTATCTTTTTTCCCCTGAAGGCGTGTTCATAGGCAAGTATGACAAGCTCCACCTCGTGCCTTACGGCGAGTATGTCCCTTTCAAAAAATACATGCCTTTTATAAAGAAGCTCACGCACGGGGCCGGGGATTTTACCGAAGGCATAGGGCCTGTGCCCATAGGCGCAGGGGATTTAATGCCGGGAGTGCTTATATGCTACGAGTCAATCTTCCCGGATATTGCGAGGATGATGGTGTTGAACAACGCAACCGTGCTCGTAAACATCACCAACGACGCGTGGTTCGGAAGGACATCCGCGCCTTATCAACACTTCGGCATGGCTGTCTTGAGGGCGGTTGAGAACAGGGTCTATCTCGTAAGGGCCGC
>CAYIRV010000129.1:0-5303 GCA_964365865.1 uncultured Thermodesulfobacteriota bacterium
GCACCCATGAGCATATGACCTGGCCGTGAAGGAGCCTATCGTCAACCCTTACGAGAATTATCATAGAACGCCTTTGCTACTTTTTCTCCTTGAGGAACTCCGCGGCGAGCACTATGCTCTTCTGACCGTAGTCCTTGAGGAGGAGCGCTGTCTCCTGCAGGGACTTCTCGGCCCTGCAGTTTATGAACTTGATGATGACCGGCAAGTTGACGCCGGTTATGACCTCGACCCTGCCCTCGGTCATCAAGGATAAGGCAACATTGGTCGGGGTGCCGCCGAACATGTCGGTGAATATTATGACGCCCTTCCCCTTGTCGAGCTCAAAGACGGAGCGGACGAGCCCGGCCCTTATGGCCTCGGTGGTGTCGGTCTTTTTTATGGAGACCGCCCTCATGAATTCCACCGGGCCTGTTATCGTTTCGGCTGACTCGATGAGGCTTTCGGCGAGCCGGCCGTGCGTTATTATCACCGCTCCTATCATAATGAGAGTTCCCCTCCGGAGCCTGCTACGGCTTCCCTATATCGCGGTGCCGTTTTCTTACGGTCACCGAAGACGAGGTCAGTGCCTTGGTAATCTCGTCGGCAACCACCACTGACCTGTGCCTGCCGCCTGTGCATCCTATGGCTATAGTCAGGTAAGACTTGCCCTCTTTGAGATACAGGGGTATGAGATATGAAAGGAACCCATTGAACCTTTCGAGGAACTCGCCTGTCTCAGGGCTTGAAAGCACGAACCGCCTGACCGGCTCATCGCTGCCGCCAAGGTCCTTCAGCGATTCGACGAAGTACGGGTTCGGCAGAAATCTAATATCCATCACTATGTCGGCCTCAGCCGGTATGCCCCAGCGAAAGCCGAAAGAGATAAGATTGACGGCAATCCTGCCGAGCAGGTTCGGCCCCGCGTAAAGCTCTTTTATAAGGTCCCTGAGCTGATGGACATTGCAGGAGGTCGTGTCTATGACCTTATCGGCAAGCGATTTTACCTCCTTTAGAAACTCCCTTTCCCTCGCTATGCCCTCGGCGGGGCTTTCCGAGGCCGCGAGCGGGTGGGCCCGGCGGGTCTCGCTGAACCTCCTTACGAGCGCCTCGTCAGACGCCTCGAGGTACAGAAGCTCCACCGCGTAGCCCGATGCCCTGAGTCCTCCGAATACGGACGAGAACTCCTTCAAAAACCCTCGCTCCCTGACATCCACGACAGCCGCGGCCTTGTATATATCGGACGAGGCGGAGATAAGCTCCATGAACTTAGGCAGGAGCGCCACCGGCATGTTGTCAACGCAGAAAAACCCCGCGTCCTCGAGGGCCTTTATGGCCGTGCTTTTGCCTGAGCCCGACGGGCCGGAAAGGACGACAAGCCGTATCTCCTTCAATTCTCCGCCTTTTCGTTGGCCTTAATGGCGCTGTCCAACGCGGCCTTAAACGCCTTTGCCGGATGATGGCCCATTATCTTGAGTATCTGGTTCCTTGCCGCGACCTCGACGATGGACGCTATGCTCCTGCCCGGTGTTACCGGAAACCTCATATATGGGAGATTGACGCCGAGTATATCGTATGTGCTCTCTTCAAAGCCGAGTCTGTCGTGCTCGTCCGCAGGCTCCCACTTTACAAGCTCCACCACTATGTCAATCTGCTTTCTCTCCCTTATGGCGGTTATGCCGAAGATATCCTTTATGTTGACTATGCCAAGACCCCTTATCTCCATGTGGTATCTTATGAGGTCCGAGGATGTGCCCATGAGGACAGAGGACGGGAGCCTCTTTATAATCACCACATCGTCTGAAACGAGCCTGTAGCCCCTTGATACAAGGTCAAGGGCGCACTCGCTTTTCCCTATGCCGCTCTTGCCTATTATGAGGACGCCGATACCTAACACATCCACGAACACGCCGTGCATGGTTACGGTAGGCGCGAGTAGTTCACCTATATGCCTTGTTATTTCCTCTATGAATATCGAGGATGTAACCGGGGTAGTGTAAAGCGGTATGTCTTTTCTCCTCGAAATATCAACGAGGAACCCAGGCGGCTCAATGCCCCTCATGACTATCAGACCGGGGATATTAGCCCTTTCTATGAGATTAAGGGAAAGTCTTAACTTTTCATCTGAAAGGCTCGTAAGATAGCCTATTTCCGCGGCTCCGAATATTTGGAGCCTGTCGGAATGCAGCTCTTCGAGAAGCCCTGTGAGAAGAAGGCCCGGCTTCTGTATCCGGGATGTGGCAATTTCCCTTGAGAGGCCCTTTTCCCCGGACACGAGCCTCATAGAGAACTGCTCAATCCTTATCTGGTCGAAGACTTCGCTTACAGGTACGCCCATGGCTCAAGCCCCGTAAAGGGTTCCGCTCTTTCTTTCGGCTTCGGTTATGATACTCATTATCTCGGATGGGCCCTCGGCATTCATAAGGCTGAATCTAATCTCTTGGTTCTTAAGCAGGCGCGAAATCGAGGCAAGGAGCTTCAAGCATGCGGCGGCGGAGTTCTCAGGGGCTATTATGAGGAAGAAAAGGTGGACCGGCAGGTTGTCCATGGCCTTGAAGTCAACCCCTTTCCTGCTCCGCCCAAAGGAGACCCTTATGCAGTCCAGCCCCTTTATCTTGCCGTGCGGTATGGCCACCCCGTGCCCTATGCCTGTAGTTCCCTGCCCCTCCCTCTCCAAAAGAGCCTGAAGCGCCTTTTCCGTGTCGAGCCCGTTCGTATGGCCCGCGAGATGCAGCACCATCTCCCTTAAGGCCGAGTCCTTGTCAATTGCATCAAGCTCGGAGATTATGCAGTCCTCTGTGATAACATCGGCCAACCTCATGCTCCGCCACCTGAATAGACACGCCGGCCGACCATCCGCCGGCCTGCATTGATTTCATTTGGCGCGGGCCTCTATAAGGCCGTAATCGCCGCCCTTCATCCTGTATATGACATTGACGCTTTGCGTAGAGCTGTCGGTGAAGACCAGAAAGTCGTTGCCTGCGGCGTCCATCTGCATGGACGCCTCCTCAACGGACATGGGCTTTATGAATTGGTTCTCCTTCCTTACGATGCGGCTGGCGCCCGTTGGCTCAACCGTCATGGCGCTCTCGGCAACAAAGCGCATGCCCGAAGCCGCGGCCTTGCCGGGTTTGTGCGCCTTGACCTTCTCCTTGTGCTTCCTGACCTGCTTCTCGAGCTTATCGAGCGTTCCGTCAATGGCCGAATACAAATCCCCTGTCTTTGACTCGGCGTTTATGGATACCCCGTTGGCGGCAATCGTGGCCTCGGCTATGTGCCGTATCTTCTCAACCGAGAGTATCCAGTGAACCTCGATAGGCTCGAAAAGATACTTGGCAAGCCTTTCGGTCTTCTCCTCAATGTAATTCCTAAGCGGTTCCGATGAATCAATGTGCCTGAATGTGACGGTAACGTGCATCTTATACCTCCGTGTGTAATATAAAAATTAGCTAATAATGCGCCCTTCTCCTGCTGGACGACTGAAAACCTATCGCCTCCCTGTACTTCGTGGCTGTCCTCCTCGCCAAGACTATGCCCGACTCCTTAAGTATCTCCACTATCCGCTTGTCGCTCAGGGGTTTTGAGGAGTCTTCGCTTTCAATGATGCCCTTGAGCCTCTCCTTGATGTACTCGGCGGTCGTATCGCTCCCGTCCTCATTGCTCATGCTGTTTGAGAAAAAATACTTAAGCTCGAATATGCCGCGCGGGGTGTGCACGAACTTACCGGATGTAACCCTGCTCACCGTGGATTCGTGAACCTCTATCTCGTCCGCGACATCCCTGAGTATCAGCGGCCTTAAATACTTAAGGCCGTTTTCCAAAAATTCCCTCTGAAACTTCACTATGCACTCCACCACCCTGTATATCGTCCTCTGCCTCTGATTTACGCTCTTTATGAGCCACAGGGCGCTCTTCATCTTGTCCTGCAGATACGCCTTCGCGCCCTTCGCGCCGTTGCCGCGGGCCTTGAGCACCTCCCTGTAGTACCTGCTGATTTTCAGCCGCGGCATCCCGTTGTCATTAAGCGATATGACATAGTCGTCGCCTACCTTTTGAATGTATATGTCCGGCACCACCGGCCTCGCTTCCGCGCTCCCGAAGCCTGACCCCGGCGTGGGGTTAAGGCGCTTGTTTATTGTCAGGGAGGCATCCACAACCTCGTTCACGGAAATAGACAGGCACTTTGCTATCACCTTGTAGCTCTTCCTTGCAAGCAGTTCGAGGTGGCTTGAGATAATCACCTCGGCCACAGTGTCCCTTACTGGAAGGAGCCGGGCCTGCGTAAGCAGGCACTCCCTCAAGGTGCGGGCCGCGACGCCAGGAGGGTCAAACCCCTGTATCACCGAAAGCACCTTCTCCACCTGCTCAGTGGAAAAACCCGAAAGCCGGACGGCCTCTTTCACTACGGCTGCCTCAAACTCCTCATCTTTCATCCCGGCCATGTCTATGAGCCTCAGATACCCGTCAGGCTCGATGTTGCCGATGATGAACTCGCCGAGCCTTATCTCATCCCCGGTAAGCCCGTGGTTAAGATTAAGCTGCCACAGGAGGTATTCGTTAAGCCCGGGACCTGACTGGGATGACACATTCGCAAGAGGGTCGTTCTCGTCCTCGCCGGGCCTTTCGTTGAAGTTGAGCCTTCCGGGCTGGTATGGAGATTCTAAGAACGCCTGCCAGTCTACCTCAGGCGCCTTTGGAGCCTCGGCTTGGGGCTCCTCGGCGCCGCCCTCTGCCGCGCCGTCGTTTTCAGCAATATCCTCGAGCACCGGATTGGTAAGCACCTCCTGCCTGACCATCTCCACAAGCTCGAGCCGCGAAAGCTGAAGGAGCTTTATCGCAAGCTGGAGCTGCGGCGTCATCACGAGGTTCTGGGTGAGTCTCAGCTCCTGTTTAAGCTCGTAAGCCATGTTGCCCTTTTAACGTTAAAATCCCCCTCACCTTTGCCCTCCCCTTAGCGGGTGATGGAATGGCGATGGGCTTGATTGTCAATTCCTTTGCCATAAAATACGCCTTGCCTACATCTTGAACTTGTCTCCAAGATATACCTCCCGCACCTTCCTGCTTTCGAGTATCTCCGCAGGGACGCCGGACTTCAAAATCTTCCCGGCGTCTATTATATACGCGTGGTCGCAGATGCCGAGCGTGGCCCCCACATTATGGTCTGTAATAAGCACGCCTATGCCCTTGGCCTTAAGCCCCAAGACTATGTCCTGTATGTCTCCCACGGCTATGGGGTCAATGCCGGAGAAAGGCGCATCAAGAAGCAAAAACGCCGGGGAGTTGACCATGGCCCTCGCTATCTCCACCCTTCTCCTCTCGCCCCCTGA
>CAYIRV010000130.1:0-3812 GCA_964365865.1 uncultured Thermodesulfobacteriota bacterium
TAATCCTCTTGTCATTCCACTTGATGATTTTTCCGAGGTATATGTCAGCGAGTATATCAGGCGTAAGTTTTATCTCTCCTGGCTTCACGCCTTTGAGGTTCACGACAGGCACAACCCCGCCTATCGCCATTGGAAACTGGATAAGGCCCGACTCATCCAAGTCTTTTACATCGAGCGGAGCGTCAGAGGCCCCGAAGTCAACGGTCTTTGCCTTTATCTGCTTTATGCCGCCGCCGCTGCCGATTGACTGGTAGTTAATCTTCATGCCTGTGGATTTTGCGTATTCATAAGTCCACTTTGAATACAAGGGATACGGGAATGTCGCGCCCGCGCCGTTTATGAGGGCGTCTGCGAAGGCAACGCCCGTGAAGGCCAAACACAAGAGCAGTGTTGCGATTAGCGATGCTGTTTTTTTCATTGCCATGTTCTCCGTTTTTTTGTTTTAGTTATATCAGCCTTATGTTACAGGGATGTTACAATTCCGTTAAGTATTTATAGTGTGGCGCGGTTTATGGGAAACCGCGCCCCGAGGATGAAGACCGGCTTTTTCAAGCCGGGCCTACGGGGCTGGCGGTTGTGCCCCGTAAACTCTTTTAGTAGTACATCTGCACCTGAATCTGGTAAACCGACTTTGTGTCGTCGTTCGTGAGCCTGCCTGTGGCCTTTTCAGCGTACTTGGTCGTTACCCGGTTAAGGCCGGCCTTGAGGCTGTGGCCCTTGAGATACCAGTTGACCCCGTATGTCGAGGTCTTTTCCTTCTTGTCGCTTAATGAAGAGTCCTGGTCATAGACCTCGTATCTTGCCGCAGGCTCTATGTTAAGGCCGTCTATGAAATACCCTGCCTGAGCATACCAGCCCTTTGGCTTGACATCGGCAACAGCCGGGTCATTTGAGCTTGCGCTCCACATGTTGTTCTCGTACTGGAGAGTAAGTCCCTTGTAGTGTCCTGATATGTCAAAACCTACGAGAGTCCTATTCTCCTCGTAGTCTGCTGTGGTGATATTGTATTCAATCCCCTTCTGGCTCGCATAGTTTACGCCGAGCGCAAGGTGCTGGTCTTTTCCGAGGCTCGCGTCGCTCTTTTTCTTTTCAACCCAGCCCGGGGGCGAAAGCTCCACACGCGCAACATACATGGGTTTTCCCCTGAAGACGGTTTTTCCTGTCTGTATGGTCTCTCCGTTCTGCCAGCCGTCAGCGAGCGCGGCCTCGTATGAAATCACGCCGTCGAGGAGTTTACCCTTTGCCGCCAACTTCGGCTGATAGTATGGGTCTGTCTTTCCAAAAAGTTTTTTGGCGGCCTCGGTTGATACCGGCTTTTCTATGAAGAGCTGCTTTGAGGACGATGTGAGCGACACCCTTGAATAAGGGAGCTTTTCCTTGCCGAATACTATGGATAGGGCATCGTCAGCCTCCCACTCCACATTGGCGTATTGGATGCCGAGGGCGTTTGTATGGCCTGCCTGGTCCCACTTGTCTCCGGTTATGGTAAGACTGTATTTGATTGTCTTTGCAATGAGGCTTCCACCGAGCTCGAGCCGTATCCTCCTTAAATACATGTCCGCGTCCTTCTCGTATGCCTTGCCGTCCTTGCTCTTTATGATGTCGCCGTAGTCGAGCCTCGGCTGGAGCCTGAGCCGCAAGTTAATGTCCGCCTCGTTAGTCGCTATCGTCGCCCCCTTTGTCTCATCCCCGAAGTAAAACCCGGCATACGCGGGCGCACTTAAAAACATACCGCCAAGCAGTGCCGTTGCCATTAACCTTTTCGTCTTCATCCTCTTAGATTCCTCCTTTGCGTATTTGGTTTCCTGCAACCCTTAGGGTCCTGCTCCTGTTGCCCCTAAGCACATGCGCAAGGAGGAGCGGGCATCTGTAATGCTCCTCGCTCGAACAGTATTGCACTGTGTCGCGGTCGTCAGGCTTCATGAGCGTAACGGATGCGTTGCAAACCCTGTTTGCCGCGCCGTGCTCCAGATATGGACATATCATAGTCTTCATTCTCCTTTTTTTCATTGTTTAAGCGTATCTTATCGCCGTAGTGTTACAGGATTATTACAGCAAGGTTAAGTTTGCGTTGCAAAGCCTCATATTTCGTTCTTTGTCTTTACCGGAGAGAATCTTATGGCCATAATCCTTGCTACGGTCAGCGCAAGCACCAGCCCGATAACCATTATAATCCTCTGATACCCTATCTCCTTGAACCAGAAGACCATGACCTCGGTAAGAATAACAACGAGGACCGTGTCTATTATATATGTAACCTTAACCCTGCCTTCCTTGAAATAGGCGAGCGTTGTCATGAAGACCTCGAGGAGCGCGAGTATTGTAAGCGAGTTCACCATGACCGCCTTCATGGCACTATGTATCTCCTTTGAGAACATTGTTCTTAAGTCATAGAGCGTAAGTATCGCGGCCCATGAGATGGCCGCAAGCAGGACCCCGAGAAGGAGCACGAGGGCCGCGCTCACGGCATACTGGAATATCCGGGATATGGCCTTGTTGTAGTCCTGATGGTGCCTCATGGTCATGCGTTATCATAATCCTTTTGTGTTGCGCCTTTATGACAGGGATGTTAAATTTCAGCGTCAATGCGAGATTGCAAACGCAGCATAATTTAACATCTCTGTAACATTCCAGTAACAATCGGATGCTATATTGCCGGACAACCATGACGGAAAAACCTTCAATGGCTCAAAAAATAGCGGCTGAACTTATGGGCACATTCGCGCTTGTGTTCGCAGGCACGGCCGCTATAACCGTAAACGACCTTTCGGCAGGCGCGGTAACGCATGTCGGCGTGTCCATGACCTTCGGCCTTGTAGTCGCGGCCATGATATATTCGCTCGGCGGCATATCAGGCGCGCACCTGAACCCTGCCGTGACCATCGGCTTCTGGCTCTCCCGGCGCATGGCGCTTCGCGCAGTGCCGGCCTATATCGCTGGCCAGTGCGCCGGAGCAATCCTCGCAAGTCTTGCGGTAAAGACGCTTTTTCCTGAGCACCAAACCATAGGCGCAACCATCCCGGCAGGAGCGCATTGGCAGTCTTTTGTGATCGAGCTTATCATGACCTTCATCCTCATGTTCGTGATACTCAGCGTGTCAACCGGAGAAAAGGAAAAGGGGATAATGGCAGGGGTTGCGGTAGGGTCTGTGGTCGCCTTCGAGGCCATGCTCGGAGGCCCGGTGTCAGGCGCGTCCATGAACCCTGCCCGGTCCCTGGGCCCTGCCTTGGTTTCATTCCATGCCCAAGGGCTGTGGATATACTTCATTGCGCCGATATCAGGCGCAACGCTCGCGGTAATCGCATGCAAATATCTTCACCGCGGAACCGGAGGCTGCTGCGGCGCGGCGGATGACCGGGGAGATGCCGATGAATAGCGAAAAGACAAAAAACATACTCTTTGTCTGCATAGAGAATTCCTGCAGGAGCCAGATGGCTGAGGCGTTCGCCAAAGCCCTTTGCAAAGGCAACATAGCCGCATACAGCGCAGGTTCAAGGCCATCGGGCGCAGTGAACCCTGATGCCGTGAAGGTCATGGCAGAGGCAGGATATGATTTAAATGGACACGGCTCAAAATCCATCGCAGACATACCTGATATAGAATACGACATTGCCGTAACAATGGGATGCGGGGACGAGTGCCCGTTTGTAAAGGCAAAAAAACGCATTGACTGGAATATACCCGACCCCAATGGCAACACCCTTGAATTCTTCCGCGCCGTAAGAAATCTCATCGAGGCAAAGGTCAAGGAACTCCTCTCAACCCTGTAGACATGCCCGCCTTCGCGAAACCCCTCAGTTTAACATTGACAC
>CAYIRV010000130.1:3912-5281 GCA_964365865.1 uncultured Thermodesulfobacteriota bacterium
CGCGCTTTTTAAAAAGGCCTCGAAGGTTTTCCCCGGGGGCGTGAACAGCCCTGTGAGGGCATTTAAGGCCGTAGGCGGAAAGCCCATCTTCATATCCAGGGCAAAAGGCTCTAAGATTTACGACGCTGACAACAACGAATACATTGATTACATCGGCTCATGGGGCCCGATGATATTAGGACACGCGCACCCAAAGGTGTGCTCTGCGCTCAAAAAGGCCATAGACAGGGGCACGAGCTACGGCGCGTCAACCGCGCTCGAAGTCGAGCTTGCGGAGCTTACTCTCAAGGCCTTCCCTTCCATGGATATGCTGCGGTTCGTAAGCTCCGGCACAGAGGCAACCATGAGCGCCATCCGTCTTGCGCGGGCCTATACCAAACGGGACAAAATCATAAAGTTCGAGGGATGCTACCACGGGCACGCTGACAGCCTGCTCGTCAAGGCCGGTTCAGGCGCGGCCACATTCGGAGTGCCGGACAGCCCCGGAGTCCCGGCTGAGCTTGCGAAACTCACTTGCAACGCGGTGTACAACGACCTTGATTCAGTAAGGGAAATCTTCGAGGCTGACCCTGAAGGCATTGCCTGCGTAATCGTCGAGGGCGTGCCCGGAAACATGGGCGTGGTTCTTCCCAAGGACGGTTTTTTACACGGCCTTAAAGGGCTGACGGAAAAATACGGCGCCCTGCTTATAATGGACGAGGTCATGAGCGGGTTCAGGCTCTGCTACGGGGGCGCCCAGTTGATATACAAGCTCGACCCGGATATAACATGCCTCGGCAAGATTATCGGCGGCGGCCTTCCGGTCGGCGCGTTCGGCGGAAAAAAGAAAATAATGGATATGCTCGCGCCAATCGGCCCTGTTTATCAGGCAGGCACGCTCTCAGGGAATCCAGTAGCCATGACCGCTGGCATCGAGACCCTTAAGCTCCTGAGTAAAAAAGGGGTTTACGAAAAACTCTTTAATACAACCGAACGGCTCTCAAGCGGCATTGAATCCATAGCGAAAAGGGCCGGCGTGCCTGTCCATGTCTCTGTGGCCGGCTCCATGTTCACTGTGTTTTTCAATGAAAGGCCTGTAGATAACTACGCTCACGCAAAGGAATCCGACACCGCGCGGTTCTCCAGATACTTCACGAGGATGCTGAAAAACCGCATATACCTCCCGCCCTCGCAGTTCGAGGCCGTGTTTGTAAGCCTCGCGCACTCTGACAAGGACATAGAGAAGACGCTCGTGGCCGTAGAAAAGAGCTTCAGGGGGCTTTAGGACAGGCTGAAGGCATACCAGAGAAGCACTGCGCCGAGGATGAGCCTGTATACGACAAACGGGGCCATGGAAGAGCGCGAGATGAGCTTCAGGAAATAGTGTATC
>CAYIRV010000131.1:0-1009 GCA_964365865.1 uncultured Thermodesulfobacteriota bacterium
GTAAGGCTCGAGCTTACTTACTATGCAATCAACCCGCACATAACGGTCATAGCGCCGTGGCGGCTCTGGGACATGAAGGGCAGGGCCGACCTCATAAGATACGCGGAGCGCCACGGCATACCCGTGCCTGTAACAAAGGCAAGGCCGTATTCAACGGACAGTAACCTCTTTCACATAAGCTACGAGGGCGGAATACTCGAAGACCCGTGGGCAGAGCCTCCTTCAGACATGTTCACATTGACCGTATCCCCTGAAAAGGCGCCGGCCAAGCCCTGCTACATCGAACTCGGGTTTGAAAAGGGGAACCCGGTGTCCCTTAACGGCAAAAAAATGCCGCCCGCGGCGCTCTTGAAGAGACTCAATGAAATCGGCGGCTCGCACGGCGTGGGCCGGGTTGACATGGTGGAGAGCAGGTATGTGGGAATGAAGGCCCGCGGCGTATATGAAACCCCTGGCGGGACCATAATACACGTTGGAAGAAGGGCCGTTGAGTCAATAACAATGGACAGGGAGCTTATGCACCTGAGGGACAGCCTGATTTCGCGCTACGCGGAGCTTGTTTACTACGGGTACTGGTATTCGCCTGAGAGAAAGGCGCTTCAGGCGCTCATTGACGAGGCAGCGGGGAATGTCGCGGGTCTCGCCCGGCTCAAGCTCTACAAGGGCTCTGTAACGGTAGCCGGCAGGAAGGCGGAAAAATCCCTCTACCATCCGGACTTCGCGACATTCGAGGAAGATACGGTCTATGACCAGAAGGATGCCGAGGGGTTCATAAAGATAAACGCCCTCAGGCTCAAGCTTTCCTCGATGCTCGCAAGGAAAAAATAACCGGGGAATGGGGTGAAGCTCGCGCGGTTCAGCGCCGAAGGGCGCGTGTCATGGGGCATTGTGGAGCACGGGGTCGTATTCGAGGTTGACAATTACGGTTTCGGCTCGAGCCCCCTCACCCTTCCCTCTCCCCTACGATGCCCACTTCCTCTTATCCCTCCCCCTTTATGGGGGAGGGCAG
>CAYIRV010000131.1:1019-5279 GCA_964365865.1 uncultured Thermodesulfobacteriota bacterium
CCCCCCCCACCCCCCCCCCAGCCCTGTTACCCCGCCCTTTTTTGGGGGGGGGGCAGGGTGGGGGCGGGGAGAGGATTTTAGAAGGAAGGGCCTTGGCAGGCCGCTCGATTCCGTAAGGCTCCTTGCGCCCGCAGAGCCTTCAAAGATAGTGGCCATAGGGCTTAACTACAGGGCGCATGCCGCGGAGTTCGGAAAACCCATCCCTGAAGAGCCGATGCTGTTCCTGAAGCCCTCGACCGCTGTCATCGGCCCGGGCGATGATATAATCTACCCGTCTCACATGTCGAGGCGGGTTGACTACGAGGCCGAGCTTGCGGTCGTTATGGGAAGGAAGGCCAAGGACGTATCTCCCGATGATGCAAAGGCATACATATTAGGCTATACTTGCTTTAACGATGTGACTGCCAGGGACCTTCAGGCAAAGGACATCCAGTACACGAGGGCAAAGGGATTCGACACATTCGCGCCCATGGGGCCGTGGATAGAGACCGATATAAACCCGCTGAAAGTGAGAGTCGAGTCGTATCTCAACAATGAAAAAAGGCAGGACTGCTCGACAGAGGACATGATATTCAATGTATTCGAGCTTGTAAGTTTCGTTTCGCGCGTCATGACGCTCCTTCCGGGAGATGTCATAGCAACAGGCACGCCATCAGGGGTCGGCAAGATGAAGCCGGGAGATACGGTAGAGGTAAGGATAGAGGGCATCGGCGCGCTTAAGAACACGGTTAAGGCAAGATGAAGCTCGGCATCAAGGACGGCATTGGATATTCAGAAGGTCTGGCGGGAGGTCTGGTAATGGCAGAGGACTACATACAGGGGCTTTTTGCCGAAAGGCTCGGCGGAAAGGGCTTCGGCAAAGGCGCGAAGATATACAAGTTCGAGAAAATCAAGAGGGCCAAGGCAGAGGCGCGCAAGAAAAACCCGAATACCGAGCTTCTGGACTTTGGCGTGGGCGAGCCTGACGAGATGGCCTTTCCGGTCGTGGTCGAGGCATTGAAGCACGAGTGCGCGAAGCCGGAGAACAGGGGCTATGCGGACAACGGCATACCAGAGTTGAAAGAGGCCGCGGCAAAATATATGGAAAAGGTCTACGGCGTGGCGGGCATTGACCCCAAGAAAGAGGTCATTCATTCAATAGGGTCGAAGCCCGCGCTCGCGATGCTCCCGGATGCGTTCATAAACCAGGGGGACGCGATTCTCATGACCGTGCCCGGTTATCCTGTCATGGCAACGCACACGGAATGGAACCGCGGCAGGGTCATAACCCTGCCGCTCCTTGAGGAAAACGGGTTTCTCCCTGACCTCGCCGGCATTCCTGAGAAGGACTTGAAGCCGGTAAAGATGCTCTACATCAATTATCCGAACAACCCCACCGGCGCCGTTGCCACAGAGGATTTTTTCAAGGATGTCGTAAGGTTCGCCAAAAGGCACAGGATTGTCGTTGTGCACGACGCGGCCTACGCGGCCCTTTCCTTTGACGGAAGGCCATTGAGTTTTCTGTCGGTAGCGGGCGCAAAGGATGTGGGCGTTGAAATCCACTCTTTTTCAAAGGCGTTCAACATGACCGGCTGGAGGCTCGCGTTTCTCGCGGGCTCTGAGAAGGTCATAAGCGCCTTTGCCGCGGTGAAGGACAACTACGACTCAGGCCAGTTCATAGCCATACAGAAGGCCGGGATATACGCGCTCGAACACACCGAGATTACGGAAAAGATTGCGGCCAAATACAAGAGAAGGCTCAAGATGATGGTTGACGCGCTTTCATCCTGCGGTTTTTCCGCGGTCATGCCTAAAGGCTCTTTTTATCTTTATGTCAGGGCGCCCAAGAGGGCAAAGGGCCAGGTCGAGTTTCCGCGCGCCGAGGATGTGTCCGAGTATCTAATCAAAGAGGCCCTCATATCAACCGTGCCGTGGGACGACGCAGGGCCGTATCTCAGGTTTTCGGCGACATTCGCGGCAAAGGACAAGGACGACGAATTCAGGGCGCTCAAGGAGCTGGAAAAGAGGCTTAAACCGCTCGAATTAGAGTTTTAAGACAGTGAGCGGTAAAAACCGATAACCGATAACCAAATAAGGTGAGGGGCTTGTCATTTGGAGCGTGTATTCATATCAATAGGGTCTAATGCCGGGGACAGGCTCGCGAATTGCCGGAGGGCTGTGGGGCAACTTTGCGGCACAGGCAGCCTGATGGTCGTCAAGAGGAGTTCCTTGTATCTTACGAGGCCGGGGGGAAGACAGGGGCAGAGGGAGTTCGTTAACTGCGCGGTCGAGGTCAAGACCGCGCTCAGGCCAGAGGAGTTGCTTAAGCTTCTTAATGCCACAGAAAAGTCAATGGGCAGGGGTCCGGGCCCGCGTTGGGGTTCGAGGGTCATTGACCTCGATATAATATTTTACGGGGACAGGGTGGCGGACGGGCGCCTGCTCAAAATACCGCATCCCAGCGCGCACCAAAGGGCGTTTGTGATGCTCCCTTTGAGCGAAATAGCCCCTGCGTTCATGCACCCGCTCCTCGGAAAAAAGCTATCGGATATAGCAACTGACATCGGCAATGAGGGCGTAAGGGTTATAGGGTGCCTCTAAAAATCGCTCTTTTTCCCGATCTCTGCGTTAGGGCGGAAATAAAAATGCTCACATATTAATATATGCTGCGCTATTTATTTCCACCCTGCCAAGACCCTGAAAAAATAGCTGATTTTTAGAGGCACCCTATAGACAGACACTGATAAAAAAAGTTTGTAAAGGAGGCAGATATGGACTGGGGGATGAAAAACCGGTTATCGAGGATAATAAAGCCTGAATCCGGCAGGACCGTAATGCTCGCCGTCGACCACGGGTACTTCCTCGGGCCGACATCAGGGCTTGAGGAGCCTAAAAAGACGATTGCCCCGCTGATTCATTACGCGGATACCCTTATGCTCACGAGGGGCGTCTTAAGGACATCGGTTGACCCCTCCGTGGATGTGCCGATTGTCCTCAGGGTGTCCGGCGGCACGAGCATACTCGGAAACCTTGCGGACGAGGGCACTACCGTATCCATCGAGGACGCCATAAGGCTCAATGTCGCGGGCATCGCGCTTTCCATATTCGTAGGCTCCGAACTTGAGAGAAAGACGCTCCTTGCCCTCGCGGACCTTGTTGATAAGGGCACGGAGCACGGTATTCCGGTTCTCGCGGTTACGGCCGTGGGCAAAGACATGAGCAGGGACGCGCGCTACTTAGGGCTCGCGTGCAGGATAGCGGCCGAGCTTGGGGCCCACATCGTAAAGACCTATTATTGCGAGGAGTTCGAGAAAATCGTAAGGTCCTGCCCTGTCCCCATAGTCATAGCAGGCGGCAAGAAGCTCCCTGAGAAGGACGCGCTCTGGTTGGCGCACAACGCTGTTCAGAGCGGGGCTGTGGGCGTTGACATGGGAAGGAACATCTTCCAATCCGAGCACCCTGTCCCGATGATACGCGCGGTCAGGGAGGTGGTGCACAATAACTTAGCCCCTGAAAAGGCGTTTGAGCTTTACACCACGCTTGCGGACGAACAGGCGAAAAAAGGCGGAAGGGGAAAGGCCGCGGCGAGCTGACCCCCCCTTAATAAAGGGGGGGTTGAAGGGAACGGCCTATTCGCAAGGGACGATATTGAAGGCAGCGGTTTACTACAACAACAGGGATGTCAGAATAGAGGAAAGGCCTGTGCCGAAAATCGGCAACCACGAGCTTCTCCTTAAGGTCGAGGCGTCCGGCATATGCGGCAGCGATGTCATGGAATGGTACCGCATCAAGAAGGCCCCGCTTATCCTCGGGCACGAGCTCGCCGGCACAATCATTGAGACGGGAAAGGGCGTCAGCAGGTTTTCCGTGGGAGACAGGGTTACCGTGGCCCACCATGTGCCGTGCAACACATGCAGGTATTGCCTCCGTGGAGAATACTCTGTCTGCGACACATTGAGGACGACCAATATTGACCCCGGCGGCTTTGTGGAATACGCCCGTGTGCCTGCCATAAACGCTGACAGGGGGACATTCAGGCTCCCGGACTCCGTAACATTCGAGCAAGGGACATTCTCGGAGCCGCTCGGGTGCGTTGTCCGTGGCTTAAGGGCCGCGCGCATGGAGGCTGGAAAGACCGTCCTCGTAATAGGTAGCGGTATATCCGGGCTTCTGCACATAAGGCTCGCCAGGGCGCTCGGCGCAGGCAAGCTCATCGCAACGGACATAAACCAATACAGACTCGATGCCGCGAAGGTCTCTGGCGCAGACCTTGCCCTTCAC
>CAYIRV010000132.1:0-5256 GCA_964365865.1 uncultured Thermodesulfobacteriota bacterium
GAAGGCCGCCCTTTCAAGATTTTCTACGGCGCAGTCATACCTCGAAAACTGAAAACATGCCTTGCCCAGGGTCTGGTACGCAACGGCCTCGGTAGCGTCGTCCGCTGTGCTTGCGTATTTTTCGAGATAGCAGACGGCGTTCTTGTAGTCCTTCATATTGTAATAGACAAAACCGAGTTCGCGGTACGCATCCCGGTATCTTGTTTTTCTCTTAAGAGCGCTTTTAAAAGCCGAAACCGCGTCCTCGTTCCTTCCGAGCTTGGAAAGCACCAGCCCCAAGTCATAATACAGGTAATGCGTAGGGCTTATCTGAATAGCGGCCTTAAGTTCCCCCACGGCCTCCACGTGCTTTTCAAGCGCGTGGTCAGTAAGCGCGAGCATGAGATGCGGCCTTGCGAACCCGAGCCCGTATCCGTCAGGCGATAAAACCCTTTTAAGGTATTCCCTGAGCATCATAAGCCCTTTTTCATCCTTTGGAAGCGTGGTTGCCTCATCAGCCTCAACGCAAAGGCTCGCGGCCTCGATGCCCCACCTCGATATAATGTCCTTGTTCGCCTCAGTGCGCTTAAGGTAAAGGACCGATACATCGTCAAAACTCACGGCCACCCAGTCTTTTTCCATGAAGAGCTTCTTGCAGAGCCTTCCGTCAATGTCAACGAGCGCGGCCCTAAGGCCGTACTCCTTCTCAATCTTCCTCCAAGCAGAAATATCGAGGCTCGGAAGTCTTGACTTCCAGAAAAAATACGGGGAAAATACCGTAGGCGTCCTTCCGTCAATAAAGACCTTTGCCTCCGGGTGGTTGTATATGAGATACCCGCCGAACACATATTCGTTGTAGATGTTCTCCCTTATCCCTTCTTTTTTCATGAACGCGACCGTTCCCTGTGGAAAGACCGCGCTCTTTAACCCGAGCCCGAGGTTGTCCAATTCCGCCGGCCTCGTGAAACCATAGCTCAAAACGCCGGCAGTCAGAAGGGCGATGGCCGTAAAGGCCAGTTTTACGCCTGAAAGAGAGCAGCCCTTTCTATCGGCATAAGAGGCGATATTCGAGGCGATTACAGGCGCAACGAAAAAACCGAAAAGCGCAACCCAGCGCATATGCATAACCGCCATGTAGAGCGCGGCCGCGAGTATGAGCACTCCGCGCGTCTTTAACCCCCTTAAGTTGAAAAACACCGCGAGCACGGAACTGAAAAAGAGCGCCTTAAAGGCAAACCCGCTCGCTGGCGATGGATAAAGGAAGAAAAAAAGCTCCCTGAACCCGAGCCTCCCCCATTCCCCGATGTGACTGAGCGCGTCCGCATTCGCGCCGGCCTGATGGACGAACGGCCATACGAGGAGCTTGTATCCATAAGGGTTTAAAAGCGAGGCAGCGGGCAGAAGCGCCGCAACGATGATGAGCTTCCACGAGCTTCTCTCTACCGCTATGCTGTCCCTCAGTCCCTTTCCCTTGAACCCGTCAATTACCGAGCCGAGCGCATATGCTCCAACGATGAAGAGGCCTAAAATCGAGCTTGAATGGATGTTTATCCACAGGGCCTGAAGCGGAAATAGGGCGTATATATACCGCGCCCTGCCCGTTGATTCGTGGAGGCTAAGGAGATAAAGATAAAGGGAAACGAAAAAAAACTCGAAAAGGTGGGGCCGTATGAAGAGCCTCGAATGCGCGGCCGCGTAAACAAGGAACAAGAGCGCGGGCGCGAGCCATTTAAGCCTTGGCGCAACGAGCCTTATATTCAAGAAAAGGAATACGAATGTGGCGCCGGTTACGAGGAGCTGAAGGACAAAGAGGCCCGTCCAGCCGCCCATGTATTCATAGAAGAAATACGAGATTGCCTGAAAGCCCCATGTGAAGTCTATCCACTCGGCATTGGCGAAGGTATAGGAGAACGGATCCGTGGCCGGGACGCTCAAATCCCTGAATATCAACTCCCCGCTCTTCAGCGCCCAGAATATGTCGCTGTCCCAATGCTGGAGCTGATACGCTGAAAGAAAGAGGAATACGGCAAGGAGCGCGTAGATGATGCACGCGCCTATAAGATGCACCTGGTCAGTCTTCCGTGATGTCATACTTGCTCAGTTTATACCTCATTGACCTGAATGAAAGACCGAGAAGCTCCGCCGCCTTTTTCTTGACCCCGCCCGCCTTCTTAAGGGCCTCCCTGAGCATGGCCTTCTCGAACTGCTCTACCGTCTTCTCAAGGTCCATGCGCCCGGCTTCGCTCCCTGCGCCCAAATATTTCTCTATGGCAGACCTTGGGCCGGGCTCCGCCGACTCTCTGCCTGAACCTCTAAGCTTTTCAGGAAGGCTCCCGGGGGTTATGGAATCCGCGGCCTCGAGCGCGGCCGCCCGTTCGATTATGTTCTCAAGCTCCCTGACATTGCCGGGATAATCGTAGTCAACGAGGAGCTTCATAGCGTCCTCTGAAATCCTCCTTATGTCCTTGCCCAGTTCAGACGAGTATTTCGCGGTGAAATGGCGGGCGAGAAGCGGTATGTCCTCCTTCCTATCAAGAAGCCTCGGCATGGGAATCCTTATGACATTAAGCCTGTAGAAAAGGTCTTCCCTGAACCGGCCTTCCTTCACCTCTGCCTCTATGTCCTTGTTCGTGGCGGCTATAAGCCTTATGTCAACCGCTATGTCCGATGTGCCGCCGACCCTCCTGAAGGACCTCTCCTGTATGAAACGGAGGAGCTTTACCTGAAGGCCGAAGGGAAGCTCGGTGATTTCGTCAAGGAAAAGAGTGCCGTTGTCAGCGCTCTCGGCAAGCCCCTCCTTGTTCGATACAGCACCGGTGAAGGCGCCTTTCTGATGTCCGAAAAGCTCGCTTTCGAGAAGGCTCTCAGGTATGGCCCCGCAGTTTATGGCGACAAAGGGCATGTCCTTCCTGTCGCTCTCGTAATGTATGGCGCGGGCGGCCAACTCCTTGCCCGTGCCGCTCTCCCCGGTTATGAGTATGTTGGCCTTTGTATTGGCGACCGTCATTATGAGGCTGTAAACATCGCTCATCAGCGGGCTTAAACCCATGAGGTTATTGAATCCGCTTCGCTCCTTAATCTCTTTCTTAAGGAGCATGTTTTCTCTGCTGAGATTTTTGTAGCTGATGGCCTTCCGTATGTTGAGCTTGATTTCCTCTACATTAAACGGCTTTATGAAGTAATCGTAGGCCCCGGCCTTCATGGCCTCGACAGCCGTATCAACCGAGGCGTAAGCGGTTATCATGATGACAGGGCAGTCAGGCTGAACGGCCTTAAGGGACTTCAAGAACTCAAGCCCCCCCATGCCCGGCATCTTTATGTCGGTAATTACAAGGTCAAAGCTGTTCGAGCCGCACCAGCCGAGCGCATCCACGGAAGACTGAAATGCGGCGACTTCATAGCCCTCCTTCCTGAGCATTATCTCAAGAAGGTCAACCATGTCCTTCTCGTCATCCACAACCACGATTCTGTCCTTAGACATAACCCCCCTGTGTCCCCCCTTGAAGATAAGGGGGGATTGCCCCCCACCCCCCCTTACATAAGGGGGGGCTGTCAACCCGGCAAAGCTGAGACGGCCGCAGGCAGGGAGACCGTAAAGACGCTTCCCATGCCTGCGGCGCTTTGGACCTCTATTGTCCCGCTGTGGCTTTCCACTATCCTGTGCGCTATGGCGAGCCCGAGCCCCGTTCCCCTTTCTTTTGTCGTAAAGAACGGGTCGAATATCCTCCCGATGTCATCCGGCGCGATGCCGATTCCGTTGTCCTTGACCTTTATCTCAGCCGTCGGCTTAATACCGGGCAAAGCGCCATTGGAGCGCATTAAGGATAAGGATACCTCTATGGTTCCATTGCCGCCTGCGGCCTGAGCGGAATTAAGCAGGAGGTTCCATAATACCTGCGATATCTGCCTCCTGTCGCCGTCAATGTATATGCCATCGTCAACATTAGCGCTTATGCCCAGGCCTTTGGCCTCAGGGGAGTTTCTGAACATCCCCGCTGTTTCGCTTAACAGCTCGCCTAAGTTGAATCTCTCCATCTTTTCCTGAACCGGCTTTGCGAAAAGGAGGAAGTCGGTAATGAGGGCATTCAGCCTTTCCGTCTCGTTTATGACGATTTCCATAAGCCGCCCGTCCTCGCCGCCCAGCCTTAACTCGCCTTTAAGCACCTGTATGGAGCCGCTTATTGACGCGAGCGGGTTTCGTATCTCATGCGCTATGCCCACTGAGAGTTCGCCGAGGGCCTTGAGCTTCTCGATTCTTCTAATCTGCTCCTCCATTGCCTTAAGCTGCGTGAGGTCCTGGAATATGACTATCCATGACATGTCGGCCCCCGGGCCTCCGGAGACGGTAAGGCCGAGGAAAAGCTCCCTCATGTCCTTTCTCTTGAACCTCATATCAGCCCTCATGCCCCCCTCACCCTTACTCACCCCCCCAATCCCCCCCTTGTGTAAGGGGGGGATTGGGGGGGTGAGTATTAAGGCGAGGGGCTGAGCGCCGGACATGAGGCCGTGGAATATGCCGTGGACATCCTTAAGATAGACCTCGCGGAGCGTGTATCCGGTGATTGATTCCGCAGCCGTGTTGAAGGATGTTATCCTCATTACGGAGTCGAGCGTCATTATGCCGCTTGATATGTTTTCCACTATCTGCCTGTTGAGTCTTTCGAGGTTCTCAAAGTCAACGCCTTTTTCCTTAAGCTCTTGCTCCGCCTTCACGGACTTTTCGGCGAGATGTCCGCCGAGGTACGCGACTACGAAGAAGGCGAGTATGTTGGTTGATATGGTCGTCAGTATCTCTTCCCACGACGGGTTTGCCGGAACCCAGAAGGCCTTGTATTTGAGCGGGAGCGCGCCGTAAAAATCCGCGCCTATGAGCGCGCCGTAGGCCATGGAGGAAAGGGACGCGGTAAAAAAACTCCCGCGCTTGCTGAGGAGTATTGCGCTTCCGATGATGGAGACCGGGTACAAAAGAAAAAGGTAGCTCTCAAACCCGCCGGTAACATAGACGATGGCGGTAATGAGCATTATGTCAACGGTTATCTGGAGGTATGAAAAGAGGACGAGGTTCTTTACCCTGCCAACCCCGTAAGAATAGAGTATGGTGAGCAGACAGATGGCGATGACCACGGCGTATAGGGGGTAGAGGGTCTGGTAGGAGAAACCCTCGGCCTTTATCTGAAACCACGATGTCATCCCGAGGAAGGCGAGCGCGATCACCACCCTGAAGACCATCATGGCCAGAAGCTTGGCCCTGAGAAGAGGCGTTCCCACCCCCCCCAA
>CAYIRV010000133.1:0-5236 GCA_964365865.1 uncultured Thermodesulfobacteriota bacterium
GGAGCGGGCTGCGGGCATAGCCCAGGAGCTCCGGAACCCCCTTACCAATATAAACGCCTCTGTCCAGTTCTGCCGTAAGAAGTTCAAGCTTGACAGGGAGCTTGAAAGGCATCTTTCGATAATACTCAGAAACTCCAAAAACGCCAACGGCATCGTAAGAGACCTTTTGGACTTCGCAAAGCCGGGCGATATGTTCTTTGAGTACGGGCGCATAGAGACCGCGATAAGCAAGGCCTGCGAGCTTGCGAAAAGCCGGTGCGCAAGACAGCGCGTGAGCCTGCGGAAAAGGGTGCAGAAGGGACTGCCGAAAAAGATGTTCGACAAAAGGCGCATTGAGGGCGTCTTTCTGAACTTCATCATGAACGCCCTTGACGCGATGCCTGGAGGGGGGAGCCTCGTCGTCTCCGCGCATTTCGACCATCATGCAAAGGAGATTGTGGCGGCCTTTAAAGACACGGGAGAGGGGATATCAAAGGACAATTTGGGCAGGATATTCGACCCCTTCTTCACGACAAAATCCCGCGGCGTGGGATTGGGCCTTTCAATAGCCCATAGCGTGATAACGCACCATAAGGGAAGGATAGAGGTCAGGAGCAAAACCGGCATGGGAACGGAGGTCATAGTCAGGCTCCCGGTCTTCTCTAACCCGATGATACAAAAGGCTGACAATGACAGATAGGGTGGATATGGTCCTGGTGGTAGACGACAATCAGGATACGCGCCGGATACTCTCGGACATCCTCTCATCCGATGGGTACAGGGTCGCGACGGCGAACGACGTCAAGACCGCGATGAAGTGGATTGAAAGGGAGACCCCCGACATTGTCCTCCTTGACATGAAACTGCCGGACATGGACGGGTTAAGGGCCTTGGAGGAGATGAGGAGGTCGGGTGAATGCCCGGCGGTCATTATGCTTACCGCCTATGGCGACGTGAAGAGCGCCGTCAGGGCCATGAAGCTCGGGGCATTCGATTATATCACCAAGCCTTTCGATAATGAAGAATTGTCCCTCGTGATAAGGAAGGCCCTGGAGACAAGGCATCTTACGAAGCATGTCCCCGTATGCTTAAAGCGGGGAGAGGTTGTTGATATAAAAAGAAGGCTCGGAGAATCCACGGATGTATTGGTGAAGGGCGGCTCGCCTCAGATCAAACAGGTCTTGAAGCAGGCCGCCATTATCGCCCCCACGAACATGACCGTGATACTACAGGGCGAAAGCGGCACCGGTAAGGAACTCATTGCCAGGCTTATCCATGAGAAGAGCCTTAGAAAGGATAAACCCTTCATAGCGATTGACTGCGGCATACTCCAGGAGACCCTATCGGAGAGCGAGCTTTTCGGGTACGAGAAGGGCGCGTTCACCGGGGCCGACGGAAGAAAGGATGGGCAGTTCGTCCTTGCCCACGGCGGGACCCTTTTCCTCGATGAGGTAACCAACCTCTCCGGGTCCATACAGGCGAAACTGCTCCGCGTGCTGCAGGAGCGCAAGGTCCATCCGCTTGGAGGAAAAAAAGACAGGGAGATAGACATAAGGATCATCACCGCCGCTAACGTGAATATCGCCGAAGAGGTTGGAAGAGGCATGTTCAGACACGACCTTTACCACAGGCTGAACGAGTTTACAATCGAGATACCTCCGCTCAGGGAGAGAAGGGAGGATATAGCCGTCCTGGCCGGGCACTTTATGGACGAGGCGAACTTGGAGCTAAATAAAAAAGTCAGGGGGTTCTCCGGCGAGGCGATGGAGGCGCTCCTGAACTACAACTGGCCCGGGAACATCCGAGAGTTAAGAAACGTCGTGCGAAGGGCAGTGCTGCAGACCGACTCGAATCATGCCATCACCCATGTCCTTCCACAGGCGCTTGTCAAGGGGACGCCGGGACACGGCTTGCAAACGCTTATAGATACGGCGGTATCGCTTAAGGACTTCACGATGAAGGCGACCATGGACATTGAACGGGTATTGATCAAAGACGCCCTCGAACTTTCCATGCACAACAAGAGCAGGGCCGCAAGGCTGTTGAAGATAGACCGTATGACCCTCTATTCCAAGATGAAGTCACTCGGATTGGGATAGAGGCGTAAGACCCCCCCTACAGACTGCATGGCCGCCTCTACAAATTCGCCTGTTCCATCCCATATCGGCAATTAAGGTCGGATAACTCTATTAGCCGCAAGACGCCGCATTTTCCCATTGAGAACAAGAGGTTTTATCCGCTCTTCAAACCGCTCGCCTTTTTAATCAATACATGGCATGGGGCTTGCAAAATAAAACTTATATGCCGTTGCGCGTGGAAGAGATGCCGCTTACGGCCTCAATCAACGGATTATGGATATGGCCATAATATTAGTGGTAGATAACGACACCGACATCTGCCAGATAATATCGGAAATACTGAAGGAAGAAGGCCACTCGGTGGATGTTGCCCATGACGGTGAGACAGGACTGGAGAAGATAAGAAAAATGGCATACGACCTTGTAATCCTCGATTATAAACTCCCTTGTATCGGAGGCATAAAGGTACTGGAGGATGCCCGCGGGATAAGGACGACCCTGCGGGCAGTGATGATATCGGCTTACGGGAACGCGGCGGTTAAATCAAGGGCAAAGGAACTCCTCGCCTATGCGTTTTTGGACAAACCCTTTGAGATGGCAACCCTGTCAAGTGTTGTAAAAGGGGCGCTGGAGAGCGTTGCGCCTTGCAGTGAGCCGGGGCAGTTGCGAGGCTGGCCTTACCAGCCGAAGCAATCCCGCCCTTGAGCCCCACTCAGGGAAGTTCGGAAGTAAATCCATAAAAAAAAGGAGGTGAGAATCATGGCAGTAGAAAAAACGATGGCGTCTTCAAGCCTGGTAGAGGTTGTGGACAGGATCCTTGACAAGGGAATCGTCATTGATGCCTGGGCAAGGGTGTCGCTCGTAGGCATCGAGCTTTTAGCGATCGAGGCCAGGGTGGTCGTAGCGTCGGTCGAGACCTTCCTCAAGTATGCCGAGGCCGTGGGCCTTACGGTTGCTGAGGCGGCGACGGCTTAGCCAGCCTCTAAAGACGCGAGGTCTCGGACATCCTCGAGGGCGTAGAGGCGCCGTAAACCAAGGTTCACGGCCCTTCTGCAAAAAAAACAATACCTCGAGCGTGTTCTGAGGTCTCGAAAAAATTGCATTCACTACGGAGTCAAAGGCCGGGACAAGACTATTTCCATTATGGGAACCCAGGAACATATCGTAAAAACGAATCTTGAATTGATCGCCTCCTGCGAAAAAAAAGCGAAGGCGGTAATGGAGTTTATAAACGAAGCGGTTGGGTTGATTGGAGAATACCGTAAAGAGCAAGAAGGGATGATAAATGAACTCAGAGAGGGCCTTGCGGGCAGGGTTGGCCTGAGGAAGAAGGATTTTGATAATCTTATGGAGGGCATACTCGGTCAAAGGAAGGAAACGGAAAAGGGGGTAAAGGATGCGCTGGATGCCCTCTGGAAAGACGAAGGGGAAATCATAAAACTCTTGAAGAAGGTCTTGGCGACTGGAAAGACCGATGATATTGAGACACTGAAAATGGTGCGTCTGTCTCTGCTTCAAAAGAATGAGAGCAATGCCGCAAGGCTCCTGATGAGGCTCAATATGGAGCAGGCGGAACTGGGTATTGCTTTAAAACAGCTTCTCTTAAAAGGGGAGAAGGCAGGTATAAAAGACTTCAAGGCATTGGTAAGGGCGATGGATGTCCGGCGCAAAGAAAGGAGCGGTGGATTGGACAGGTTGTTCGAGGAGTTTAGCAGAGTGAGACTTGACGTTATGGCGAAGTGGCAGGGGGTTTTCTCAGCCTATGAAAGATTAAACATAGGCGGTTAAATGGACGGGGGATGGGAGTTTCAAAACCTAAAAGAGTCGGAAAGGAGGGGTCAAAATGGCACTGGCGGAAGAGTTCAGGGCTATGACACAGGACATAGCCGCTTCATTTGACGTGAGGAAGGCAGAGTTTGCGTCCATAAGGCAGCAGGTCTCGGACATTCTCGGGGATTTCAGAAAGACAAGGTTAGATGAGAGCAAAAGGCTTAACGCAGAGAGGAAACGCGAGGTCTCAGACATTCTCGGGGATTTCAGAAAGGAGCGCGAAGATATGGCCTCCGCATGGCATGACCTCGTAGCCGCTATGCAGGCAAAGAGGCCCGCGCATACAACCGGACCGAGAGGATTCTCCTCCGGAGAAGAACCCGCGGTCCATAGGAAGGCGAAGAAGCGGAAGAAGGGGTAATCCCCCGGCTTCCCGTCGGGGCACACCCCCTCCCCCCTTTAGAAGAAGAGGAATGGTTATGACAAGCGTTACGGTCATGTGCGCCTTTTGCCTGGGGGAGGGAAAAGACCCTTTCGGTCTCCTCTCCCCGCTTGCCGCGTGCCAGGTCTGCGGCGGAAAGAGGGAGGTGACGGTTGTTCAACCAGCGATTGTCTGCGCCTTCTGCCATGGAACCGGCGTCCATCGGGACCAGAGGCTGACATGCACGGTCTGTAATGGCAAGGGCCTGGTTACGATGGAGGAGCCCTCGGAAAGATGTCCAAAATGCGAAGGCAAAGGGGCCGCTCCCCATGAATATCTCCCGTGCATGGGATGCGGAGGCAAAGGCGCGAGAGCCGCGTAATTTATCCCCTGAGTTAGGTCCTGTATCAGAACCGCAGACAAGAGGCACGCCATACCAGAGGCATAGGTTGACAAAGACCCGTATATGTATAAAGGAGGAGATTAAGTCATGCCGGCAGGAGAATTGACATCTGTACTGGAGCCTCGGAGGCTTCCGAACTTTGTGGAGACGCCGTATGTCCGGGATATTACGGAACGGGCGCTTGCCTATGTAGAGGCCGGGTTCCCCCTTCACTTCAGGGGCGCGTCAGGCACTGGCAAGACCACCCTCGCGATGCACCTGGCCGCTAAAATAGGCAGGCCCGTCATCATCATACACGGCGACGAGGAGCACTCCACCTCAGACCTCGTAGGCGGGCAGCACGGCTACAGGATGAGGAAGGTGGTGGACAACTTCATCCACTCTGTCCTTAAAACGGATGAGAGTATGCAGAAGACATGGGTAGATAACCGCCTGACAACGGCCTGCAAATACGGTCTCACCCTCATCTACGACGAATTTACCAGGTCAAGGCCTGAGGCGAACAACGTCCTTCTGTCCGTCCTTCAGGAGAGGATGCTGGACATGCCCGGCGCGAGGCAAGGGGAAGGGTATTTGAAGGTTGAC
>CAYIRV010000134.1:0-5224 GCA_964365865.1 uncultured Thermodesulfobacteriota bacterium
TAAAGTACTTCCACGCGGCCTCTATTGCCGAAGGGGTGCGGTAAAGGGACACGAGGAGCACGGTTGAAAGGGTCGCAAGCTCCATTGAAATCCAGAGCACCCCGACATTGTTGGTAAGGAGCGCCAGAAGCATCGCGAAGATGAAGAGCTGGAACATGGCGTGATAGAACCTCATGCCCCAGTGCCCTACCTTCCCGCGCTCCCTCTCATGCCTCATATACGGCCTGCTGAATATGGCGGTGGTCATGGAGACGAAGGCCGTAAGCACGGTCAGATACACATTGAACGCATCCACGAAGAAGAAGCCGCCGGCGGCGAGGAGCGGGCCGTTCACATAGACATCAACGGCGAGCGCCGCGCTCGCGGCGAATGTCGCGGCAGAGGCAAGGATGTTCAGCTCAGGGGCGAACCTCCTGTCCCCGGCAAAGGCCAGAACGCCCGCGGCTCCGAGGCTTACGCAGAGAAGAACGATGACGGTCATTTCCCCTTTATTCCCCCTCCTTGAGCTTTTCCATCTCCTTCAAGTCGAGGCTGTCGAAGGTGGTCCTTATATGGAAAAAGAAAACCCCGAAGATAAAGGCCGCGATAAGTATGTCGAGGGCCACCCCGAGCTCGACAACGAGCGGCATACCGTATGTGGCGCTCGTGGCCGCGAAGAACAGCCCGTTCTCCATGGAGAGAAACCCTATAATCTGGGTAACGGCGTTGGTGCGCGTTATCATCATAAGAAGGCCGAGGAGGACGGTCGAAAGCGCCACCGCGAGCGTGGGCCGGGTGATAAGCGTTGAAAGCTCCTGCACCGGCGACACGAGGTGGTACGAGAATATCACGAGGGCTATGCCCATGAGCATGACCGTCGGGACATTGACGAGCTGCTCGACCTCCTTCTTAATCTTGAGCCTTACGATAAGCGCATGAAGTATGTACGGCAGGACTATGACCTTAAGCGCGAGCGTAAGAACCGACGATATGTAGAGGTGCCGGAGTCCCGCCGAATAGCCCACCACGGCCGTGCTTATGGAAAGGAACAGGCCCTGCCACGCGAAGATGTGCAACAGCCCGTATATCCTCCTCTGCACGAGGAGGCCGAAGGCCGTAAGTAAAATAAGCGCCGCTAAAACTCCGTTTATCTGTGTGGCGAAGTTGGCCGTCATTTCATCACTCCAACATGAAGAACGAAAGCATGCCCAATGTGGCGAATATAAACGCGCTTCCGAGGAATTCCGGAATCCTGAAAAGCCTCATCTTGGAAAGCCCGGTCTCTATAAGCACGACAGCCGCGCCTATGAAGGCGAGCTTTACGATAAAGATACCCGCTGCCAGAGGCAGCGAGCTCGGCCCTTGCCCATGCATGGACATGCCCCATGGGAAAAACGCCACTATTCCGAGGCATGAGAAAAGAAAGAGCTTCATCATCTTGGCCCATTCCATCAGGGCGAGGTGCCGGCCGGAGTATTCGAGGAGCATGGCCTCGTGCGTCATGGTAAGCTCCAGATGCGTCGAGGGGTTGTCAATAGGTATCCTTCCGGTCTCGGCAATGGCTATAAGTATGAACGCGAGGAGCGCGAATGCGAGCGAGGGCCTGAGTATGAAGCCGGCCTGCACGAGGAACGAGGCTATGCCCGATAGCGATGTCGAGCCGGAGACCAGAGACACGGTGAATATCGACATAAGGAGCGCAGGCTCCGCCATTGTGGCCACGAACATCTCCCTGCTCGAACCCAGCCCCCCGAACGCGGTTCCCGTGTCCATACCCGCGAGCGCGGTAAAAAACCGGCCTATGGCGAAAACGGCCGCGAGCGCTATTATGTCCGCGGCAAGGGTAAACGGCAGGCCAGCGGATATTGTCGGAATAAGCGCGCCTGCCACGAGGGTCGAGCCAAAGACCATATAGGGCGCGAACCTGAATATCCACGATGCGTTCTCAGCTAACACGAGCTCCTTTATGAAGAGCTTGGCTATGTCCCTGTACGGCTGGAAAAGGCCCGCCGATGTCCTGCCCTGAGTCCAGCATTTGAGCGCCCGTATCCAGCCCGCGAAGAGCGGGGCGCAAAGGAGGACTATGATAATCTGCGCTGCCTCGAGTATGGCCGGGTAATACCCTCTCATGACGCGGCCATCAGAAGAGCCACTATGGTTATGAACATATAGAGTATGTATGTCTGTATCCTGCCGCGCTGGAGCCTCGATGTCTTCCGGGCGACCCAGAATGACGCCTCTGAAATCGGCTTATAAAGAGCGGCCCAGAGCCTGTCCCTGACCCTCAGCCTGTATATGAGACCTGTCGGGTAGGCCGTGGAAAACTGGGGGCCTGACGCCCTCCAGTCTGACTTGACCGCAAAGAGATTGCCGAAGACCCTCCTGATGGGCATTGAAAATGACGCGGCGCTGTACTGCATCCTCGGGGTCAGCTTTTCAAACCCGCAATCCCACGGAGGCGCCCTCCTTACGGCCCCGGGCCTCGCGTGCGCGAGGAGATAGGCTATGGCCACGACAGAGGCAATGCCTATAAACACTATGGGCGCGGAATACGACGCGCGCTCCGGCGCTAAGGGCGTGAGCCACATCCAGCCGAAACGGCCTGAGGGCAGGGCGATGTTAGTGTGCACGAGCCTTTTTGTCACTGCGGAGATGCCCTTGATGGCAAAGGCCGGCAAAACCCCTAAAAAAACGCAGGCCGCAGCTGCAAGGAACATCCCGGCCCGCATGAAAAAATCAACCTCGTGCGCGTTTGCCGCGGCGTGCGACCTCGCCTGTCCGAGGAACACGATGCCATACGCCTTTACAAAGCACCGGGCCACGAGCGCGGCCGTCAATGCCAGCAGCGCGGCGCCGAGGGGTATAAGGAGCTTCAGGAGCGCGCCGGGGATGGCCGGGGAAAGGAGGAACGACTGGAAGATAAGCCATTCCGAGACAAAGCCGTTGAACGGCGGAAGGGACGCAATGGACGCGCACCCTATGAGAAAAAACACCGCTGTCCACGGCATCCTCCGTATAAGCCCGCCCTGCCTCTCCATGCCCCTTTCATGCGTTGCATGGAGAACGGCACCCGCGCACATGAAGAGCAGGCTTTTGAAGACCGCGTGGTTGAGCGCGTGATAGAGGCAGGCCGTGAGGGCAAGGGCCGCCAGGACGCCGAGGCCGTGGTATTTGAATATCATGGCAAGGCCGAGCGGGATGAATATTATCCCGATATTTTCAACAGAGGAATACGCGAGCATCTTCTTCAAGTCGCCCTGCACAATCGCGTAGAGTATGCCCATGACCGCCGATACCAAGCCGAGCGCGAGCACGAGCCCTCCCCACCACCACTCGGCTATATTAAGAAGGTCGAAGGATACCCTGATTACGCCGTAGACCGCGGTCTTGAGCATCACGCCGCTCATGAGCGCGGAAATATTGCTCGGGGCAACGGGGTGCGCCTCAGGGAGCCACACATGCATCGGGATAAGCCCTGCCTTTGCGCCAAAGCCGAAGAGCGCGAGGAGGAACGCGGCGCTCGCCCAGAAGGCCGGGAGCTTCGAGGCCCTCATGGCTGAGAATGTATATCCGCTGAAGCTTTCAAACCCGATGGCGCCTCCGGCCATTACGCCGAAGGAAAGAAGTATGGCGATCGCGCCCACATGCGCGATGAGCAGATACAGGAAGGCCGCCCTCCTGTTCTCGGCCCGCTCGTCCTCGAATACTACGAGGAAGAACGATGCCGCGGCCATCAGCTCCCACGAAATCATGAAGAAAAAGGCGTCGTCCGCCAGCGTTACGAGGAGCATGCCTGCCATGAAAAGGGATGTGAAGACAACGAGCGGTGTAAGGCTCCTCTTCCCGATAAAGCCCTTCAGATAACCGAGCGAGTATATTGACACGAAAAACCCGATTAAGGATATAAGGGCTACGAAAAACCCGGACAACTCGTCGAGCCTCAAATAAAACGGAAGCTCAGGAAGACCAATGGGCGCGATTGCCGAGTCAACATCCCCTGCGAGCGCCTTTACGCCAGCGACAAGCCCTATGAGGCAGGCTATGGCCATGAGCGAACACGATGTATTCAGGAGCGCGTTCTGCCGGGATGAAAGAAAAGGCGCGAGAAATGCCGTAAGGAAAAACGCGGCAACTGAGAGAAGCGCGAGTTCGAGGGATGAAGGCATCATGTCAGGGATGCCCCCTCCGCAGTCCCGCAGGATTGCGGTAGTCCGTTGATTGACTGCCGGAAGGCTGACGATGAGCTTTGGGTCGCGCCGGAGGAGCCGATTAGCTCCCCCTCTGGTTTGGGCTTTGCATAAGGCCTGACGAGTCCTTTTAAAAAAATAAAAAACCCAAGAGAGATGACGACTCTTAAGGGTTTTTGGGCCAAGAGTTTATTTTACTATATACCTGAAAGGTAAAGTTGTAAAGGGAAAACGGCAAATTCTTTTCAATTATACAAATTCTAAAACCTTTTTGATAATTCTCTCTCCGTCTTCAACGGACTTTTTGCATAACCAAAGAACATTAACATCGCTACCCTCAAATAGAAATGATACCCAGTTTTCAATTTTTGTTTCAGCAACATTGTTTGGAACCGGCATTTGTGTTGCGGGATCAATAGGAACACCCATAACGCTAACCCCTCCACCGAAAGTTACACCTGACCCCCAAGATACCGAACCCCCGCCACGAGAAACAGCCACTCTCCTTGTTTTCATTTTTGTTTGAGGTGTTAACCTGATATGTTTTTCTGAAGCATAATTTGCCAAATGCTTTAACCACAAATAATCTTGATTATATGGCTGGACGGAATCTATAAATTTGTAAAAATCCTGATAACTTGTTTCAATATCGCCCATTTTTGCCCTGCCAAAACCTGACCTCAAACCCTCTTTTTTAGAAACTATCGGAAAATAAACTTTTGCAGATTTTTTATTTGCGTCAGAAAGATTGGGCAAATAATATTTTTCAAAAAACTTATAAATTGATTGGTCTAATAAATGCTTAACTTTGAGCAGAACTTCTTGTGATAAATTTTTTGTCTTTCCAGACACAGCCTTTGCTTGCATATCGGTATTACAAGCCGCTTCTAACTCTTGCAATAATTCTTTTGCTCTATCAAGTTGTGATCGGGTATCTTGATCCATAATTTTGGATTTACAGGAGGCGCGCACGAGGCGCGGCCGGACAAAAAACTGGCGGAGAGGGGGGGATTCGAACCCCCGGTAGAGTTTTACCCCTACAACTGCTTAGCAGGCAG
>CAYIRV010000135.1:0-5204 GCA_964365865.1 uncultured Thermodesulfobacteriota bacterium
CCTTGCAAGTATGTCCTTTTCAAGCGACCCCGCGTTCACGCCTATGCGGATAGGAACCAAGTTGTCCTTTGCGGCCGCTACCACCTCTTTAATGCGAGCCTTTGCGCCGATGTTCCCGGGATTAAGTCTCAATCCATCGGCGCCGTTCCTTATGGAGCGAAGCGCGAGCCTTGAGTCAAAATGTATGTCTGCTATGAGAGGTATGTGTATCCGCGGCCTGATGGCGGCAATGGCGTCAGCCGCGTCCATATAAGGCACGGCGACCCTTATAATTTCGCACCCGGCCTCCTCAAGGCAGAGTATCTGCCCTACCGTGGCCTCCACATCCGCGGTATTGGTGTTGGTCATGGACTGGACGCTTATGGACGCGCTGCCGCCGACCTTGACCTTGCCGACTGTTATCTCTCTGGTCTTTCTTCTCATAATTCAGGTTATCTGTTCCCCCCTAACCCTTCCCTCTCCCCTCTGGGGAGAGGAGTTTTGTGTTATTATACTAAAAACACCGGTTCATTCCATATCAAAAAATCTTTACGGCCTTGACCAGCGCGGAAAAAGGTTATATCTTTTCTTGAAGTATGATTATCAAAGAAACAAGACCCATACATCCATTCAATGCCTTTGCCGCGCTCAGGCGGCTCCACATGCCGTTCATATTCGCCGGCGGGGTGTTCAAAAGGCGGTATTCCTTTGTTGGCGCGGCCCCGTTCGCAACCATAAAAACAACCTGCGAAGGCACAGAGGTGAATGACCAGAACGGGCGCGATTATTCATCAAAGACCTATAAAGACCCTTTTGAGGCGATTAAGGATGTCATATCCGCATATGCCCCAAAAGAGCACGGCCCCTTGCCTTTCAACATTGGCGCGGCAGGATACTTTGCCTATGACCTTAAAGATGTATTGGCAAAAAAGCCCTCACATGCGAAAAAAGCCGGAAAGAACGCCCTTGGCCTGCCCCTTTCAATCGTGGGTTTTTACGGCTCGCTCTATGTTTACGACCATCAGGAAAATAAAGGATATATTACTTCCATGGAAACAGAAAAAAGCGGTTCAAGGCGCGGCATCCAAGAGACGCTTGAGACCCTTTCCCTTGATGAGGCCGCTTGCGCGCCCTTTGCCAAAATGGAAGTAAGACCCGCAAAATCAGGGTTTTCATCAGACACATCAAAAGAAGAATACCTCTCGTCAATCAAAAAGGCGCACGAATACATAAGCAACGGCGACATATACCAGCTAAACCTCTCGCACAGGCTTAAGATACCGTGGCACGGGGACGGTTTTTCCCTCTTTGCCGCGCTCCTCGATAAAAGACCCTCGCCCATGAACTCATACATTGACTTCGGGGATTTCGAGCTTATTTCAAACTCTCCTGAAAGGTATTTGCGCGCTGACGCCAAAAGCGCGGAAACATCCCCAATAAAGGGCACGCGCCCGAGGGGGAATACTCCTGATGAGGACGCACTGCTCGTTAAAGAGCTTCTGTCCAGCGAAAAGGAGCGGGCAGAGCATGTGATGATAGTTGACCTTGAAAGAAATGACTTGGGCATGGCCGCTGAAAAAGGAACCGTTGAGGTGCCTGACTTTTGTAAAATCGAAACCTTTGCCGGCCTTCATCACTTGGTATCCACTGTAAAGGCGCGGCTCAGGGCCGATACCGGCCCCATCGGATGTCTGAAGGCCATGTTTCCCGGGGGTTCCGTAACAGGCGCTCCGAAAATACGGGCAATGGAAATAATCGCCGAGCTTGAAAAAACTCCGAGAGGCATATACACCGGGTGCATAGGCTGGATTGACTTCTCCTCAAGGCTCGACATGGCGATTGCAATAAGGACAGCCGTATATAAAGACAACGCCCTGTATCTGAATGTAGGCGGCGGTATTGTGGCTGACTCAGACCCGGAAGCCGAATATGAAGAAACGCTTCTCAAGGCAAAGGACTTTCTCGACATTCTCGGCCTAAAAAAGGACGGCCTGTGAAAAGATACATATATCTAAATAACAGTATTGTCCCTGAGGAAAAGGCAACCGTATCTGTCTTTGACAGGGGGCTTAATTACGGGCACGGGGTTTTCGAGACCATCAAGGCTATTGACGGCAAGGCCGTGTATCTTAAGGAGCACCTCGACAGGCTTAAAAAAGGGGCATTGGCAATAGGAATAAAAAGACACGGCTTACAAAACCTATACAACGCCATCAAAGGCAACATGCTCCAAAGACTCCTTAAGGCCAACGGCCTCGAAACAGGCCAGTCATATATAAGGATAACGGTAACGACGGGAAAAGACTACGGCACACACCTGCTGTCAAAGGACTCAAGAGCTACGATTATAGCTATCGCAAAACCTCTTGATGTCAAAGCGATTTCATTACTCCGGAAAAACGGGGCCAGGGCAATAACGATAAGCGGCATAACCCCTGCTCTCGCTCAAATAAAATCCCTTAATTACCTGCCCAATGTGCTTGCGAAGATGGAGGCAGAGAGAAAAGGGGTTTATGAAGGCATCTTCATTACGCCTGACGGGTTGGTTCTCGAAGGAACATCAACGAATGTCTTTATAGTGTCAAAAGCAGTTTTAAAAACCCCACTCACCTATGTTCCCCCCCTTTTCTCAAGTGGGGGCATCTCATCCCCCCCCTTAAAAAGGTGGGGCATTTCATCCCCCCCTTTTTTAAGGGGGGGCAAGGGGGGGTTATACGGGGGCATCCTTCCGGGTATAATGAGACAGGCTGTTATAGAAGCAGCTAAAAAAAACGGGCTCAAGGCCATTGAGGGTATGATTACAGTGAAAGAGCTTATGAATGCGGACGAGGCGTTTCTTACGAACTCTATAATCGAGGTTGCGCCGATGGTAAAGGTTGACTCAAGACCAATAGGGGATGGCAGGCCGGGGCCTGTTACGCGGAGGATTCAGAGGCTTTTCTCTAATTGAGCCTAACGGCCAAAGGGCAACTTCGCTGTTGTTCAGATTTTCCGACGATGCTTACACTGTGTTAGGCGCAGTTCACGGTCAGCCTCTGGTTTCCTTTTCCCATAGGGTTCTCAAATCTCTTGAACCATGAACAAGAGCTAATATTACGACACGGGATTGTTCCATACTATAGATAAGACGATAATCCCTGATAAGGAGCTCACGGATTTTCGGATTGCCAAGCTCAGGAACGATACGCCCTCTTTCAGAAAACTCACTGAGAGAACGGCTCGCATCAAGAATTTCCCGGCTGAATGCCGCGGCATAGTATGAAGAGTCCTTTGCTATATACTCAGCAAGGGCATCGAGGTCATCAGCGGCTTCATAAGACCATATTACTTTCCGAGCCATTTTGACATCCGCTTCTCAACATCTTCTTGCGTGTAAACCCTTTCCTCTGCCGCGTCCTTCAGTCCGCTTTCAATCTTCTGAAGGACATAAAGATGATACTGGACATCCTCCAGTGAACAATCGTCCGGCAAGCGGTTAAGAAGGTTGCTAACCTCTTGTTTTACTGTTTGCATGTTCAATCCCTCCTTGTTTATATATTATTGAGGGGCTTCCTGCCTACCCCTTTTTCACCACCCTTACTGATATTTCCTCAAGCTGTTTTGCGTCAACCGTTGAAGGCGCGCCGCTCATCATGCACACGGCCTTCTGGGTCTTTGGAAAGGCTATGACATCCCTTATGGAGTCAGAGCCGGTTATTATGGCCATAATCCTGTCGAGGCCAAAGGCTATGCCGCCGTGCGGCGGAGTGCCGAACTTGAGGGCCTCCAATAAAAAGCCGAACCTCTCCCCTGCCTCTTCCTTTGAAATGCCCAAGAGGTCAAAGACCTTTGACTGGACATCGCTCCTGTGGATTCTTATGGAGCCGCCGCCGATTTCCACGCCGTTTAAGACAAGGTCATAGGCCTTTGACCTCACCTTGATAGGGTCGGTTTCAAGCAATCCAATGTCCTCGTCCATGGGCGATGTGAACGGATGGTGCATGGCCGAGTATCTCTTCTCAGCCTTGTCAAACTCGAACATCGGGAAATCAGTAACCCATACGAAAGAAAAGCCGTGCTTTGGGATATGGCCGAGCCTTGCGCCCAATTCGAGCCTCAGCCTTCCGAGAACATTGTTTGCGATATCCACGGCATCGGCAACAAAGAGCATCAAGTCCCCCTTTTCGCCTCCGAGCGCTTCCGCTATCCCTGCCTTCACATCATCGCTCAGAAACTTGGCGATTGGAGACTGCCAGCCCTCGTCCGTGAGCTTGACCCACGCAAGCCCCATTGCCCCAAAGGAAACCGCAAAGGCAGTCAAACCGTCAAGGTCTTTCCTTGAAAAAGACGCCCCGCCTTTTACGCATATGGACTTCACAACGCCGCCTTTTTCAGCCGCGTCCGCGAAAACCTTAAAACCGGACTGCGCTGCAATCCCTGTTATGTCCTTAAGCTCCATGCCGAACCTCATGTCAGGCTTGTCAACGCCGAACCTCTCCATCGCCTCTTTGTATGTCAGCCTCGGAAAAGGCGGCTTCAGGCCGGTTCCAGCGCCCTCCCTGAACATCACTGAGATAAGCCCCTCCATCACGGCTATGACATCCTCTATGTCAACAAAGCTCATCTCAGCGTCAATCTGCGTGAACTCCGGCTGGCGGTCTGCCCTCAAGTCCTCGTCCCTGAAGCACTTGACTATCTGAAAATACCTGTCAAAGCCGGCTATCATGAGGAGCTGCTTGAAGAGCTGCGGGGACTGGGGAAGCGCGAAGAACTGACCCGGGTTAAGCCTGCTCGGCACGAGATAATCCCTCGCGCCCTCAGGCGTGCTCTTTGTCAGGACAGGGGTTTCGAGTTCTATGAACCCTTTTTCATCAAGATAGCTCCTCGCGGCCTGAGCCACCCTGTGCCTGAGTATGAGTTTTTTCTGAAGCGCGGGCCTTCTTAAATCAAGGTACCTGTATTTAAAGCGGGTGTTTTCCGCGACATCGGTTTCGTCTTCGAGCATGAAAGGGAGCGGTTCCGAATCGTTCAAGACCTTTATTTCGTCTATCGCCACCTCCACTGCCCCGGTCTTTAGCTCCGGGTTCTCGGTCCCCTCCGGCCTTTTCTGAACAATCCCCCTGACCGCTATGACAAATTCGCTTCTTAAGGTGTGGGCCGTCTCGTGCGCCGGACGATTCGCCACAGGGTTGAAGACGAGTTGGACAATGCCTTCTCTGTCCCTTAAATCAATGAATATCAGGCCG
>CAYIRV010000136.1:0-5191 GCA_964365865.1 uncultured Thermodesulfobacteriota bacterium
AAGGGGACATTTCTACTTTGGAGAAAAGGGGACATTTCTAAATGTGGTTGACACAATATCTCTGTAGTCTTGTTCTTCTGTACTCTTCGTGAGATACTTCTAAACCACCTTATAAGCGAGTTGCACTTAGCTCAGAATATTCCCCTAAGAATTTACGAGAGACTTCTATCAGACAATATGACTTATACGCAAAGACAAAATAAGCTGTTGCCCAGTCTAATTGGAAAGAGCTTATACAAGTTGAGCTGAATAAATTTTTAATAAAAGCTGTTAAAGCCAGGAACAAGTTCATGCATGAAGGCACGAAATGGGGAATTGATCGCGCGTTGGCAGAGGGTTGTATGCGTCATATCTGGCCATTGTTAAATTTCTATGTTGTTCTACACAATAAATACGTACATCCCGAATTTTCTGGAAGGACAAGCAAATCTTCATAGCCCGTAGATGGGCACAGCCATCCTACGGGTTATCCGGAGCAGGACAAAGGCTCCCCAAAAACGATATGGGTATGCCTTCCCCGATATTTATACATCGCCACAGATAGCTGTATTACTTGAGCGTTTGAAGTTCGTTTCCTATCCAGCAGGTGGTTTAAATGAGGCTCGATAAATTCACCATAAAATCTCAGGAGGCAGTGCAGGCCGCGCTTGGCCTTGCTCAGGCGAAAGAGCATCAGGAGGTGGTGGTTCTCCACATGCTCCTCGCGCTCCTTATGCAGGAGGGCGGCATAGTCGTTCCTGTGCTCCAGAGAATAGGCGCGAATACTGCGCTCCTAAAGAGGCAGGTTGAGGAGGCGCTAAGTAAGCTTCCGAGGGTCAGGGGCGCGGCAGAGGTTTACCTGTCGCAGGCATTGAAGAATCTGCTCGACTCAGCCCTTAAAGAGGCCGGGGAGATGAAGGACGAGTTTGTCTCAACCGAGCATATTCTTGTTGCCATAGTCTCTGAAAAGCACGGAGAGGCCGCGAAGCTCCTGATTGGAACTGGCGTTACGCGGGAAGCCGTCCTAAAGGCGCTCGTGTCAATAAGGGGGACGCAGAGGGTAACTGACCAGATGCCTGAGGACAAGTATCAGGCCTTAGCCAAATATACGAGGGACTTGGTTGAGCAGGCGCGGCTCAATAAGCTCGACCCTGTAATCGGCAGGGACGATGAGATACGGCGCGTCATACAGGTCCTTTCAAGGAGGACAAAGAATAACCCTGTGCTCATAGGAGAGGCAGGCGTTGGAAAGACCGCGATTGTAGAGGGCCTTGCCCAGAGAATCGTGGCCGGGGATGTGCCTGAGACCCTTAAGGACAAGAGGCTTCTGGCGCTCGACCTGGGCGCGCTCATAGCAGGCACGAAATACAGGGGCGAGTTCGAGGATAGGCTCAAGGCGCTTTTAAAAGAGGTTACAGAGGCTGAAGGCGAGGTCATTATCTTCATTGACGAGCTGCATACGCTCGTTGGCGCAGGCGCGGCCGAGGGCGCAATGGACGCATCCAACATGCTCAAGCCCGCGCTCGCGAGGGGCGCGCTCAGGTGCGTTGGAGCGACTACCATCGAGGAATACAGAAAGCGCATAGAAAAAGACGCGGCCCTCGAAAGAAGGTTCCAGCCTGTTGTTGTCTCAGAGCCGTCTGTGGAGGACACCATTTCCATACTCAGGGGCCTTAAGGAAAGATACGAGGTGCATCACGGCATAAGAATCTCGGATGCGGCAATCATAGCCGCGGCAACCCTTTCCAACAGGTATATCTCAGACAGGTTCCTTCCGGATAAGGCCATTGACCTTGTTGACGAGGCCGCCTCAAAGTTAAGGATAGAGATAGACAGCATGCCCACGGAGATAGACGAAAAAGAGAGGCGCGCGGTCCAGCTTGAAATCGAAAGACAGGCCCTTAAGAAGGAGACGGACAAGCCGTCCATCGAGAGGCTTGAGAAAATAGAGAAGGAGCTTTCAGGGCTTAAGGAGGAGACCAACAGGCTCAAGGCACTTTGGCATGGCGAAAAAGAGGTCATCGCCTCCATGCGCGAGATAAAAAAGAAGATAGAAGCCGTAAAGACAGAGGCGGCTCAGGCAGAAAGGAAAGGAGATTTGGGCAAGGCCGCGGAGCTTAAATACGGCAGGCTCATGGAACTTGCCAAGGCCCTTGAGGAGGGGCAAAAAAAGCTCGGCGGCCTTCAGACTCATACGAGGATGCTCAAGGAAGAGGTTGACGCAGAGGACATTGCCGGCGTTGTGTCTAACTGGACAGGCATTCCAGTCTCCCGCATGCTCGAGGGAGAGAGGGAAAAGCTCCTTAAGATGGAGGAGGGGCTTAAAAAAAGGGTAGTTGGACAGGATGACGCGCTTAGGGCCGTTGCCTCTGCGGTAAGGAGAGCGCGCTCAGGGCTTCAGGACATGGCCCGTCCAATAGGCTCTTTTATGTTTTTAGGGCCCACAGGCGTCGGAAAGACAGAGACGGCAAGGGCGCTCGCCGAGTTCCTCTTTGACAACGAAAAGGCCATGACAAGGCTCGACATGAGCGAGTTCATGGAAAAACACACGGGAGCGAGGCTCATCGGCGCGCCTCCGGGATATGTGGGATACGAAGAAGGCGGGTATCTCACAGAGGCCATAAGGAGAAGGCCGTATTCCATCATACTTTTTGACGAGATAGAAAAGGCGCACCCTGAGGTCTTTAACCTCCTGCTCCAGATACTCGACGACGGCAGGCTCACGGACGGCCACGGCAGGACGGTTGACTTTAAAAACACGGTAATCATAATGACTTCCAACATTGGGAGCGCCCATATCGCCCGGCTCGGCACACATGACTATGATGAGATACGAAAGGCCGTGTTTGACGAGCTTAAAGACGGCTTCAAGCCCGAGTTCCTGAACAGGCTCGACGACATCATCATATTCCACCCGCTTACCGTGGATGTTATGGAAACCATCGTTGACATACAGGTTGAGCGCATAAGAAAGACCATTAAGGAGAAAAAGCTCGATATAGCCTTAAGCCCCAAGGCCCGGAAAAGGCTTGCGGGCGCAGGCTATGACCCTGTGTACGGCGCCCGCGCGCTGAAAAGGCTTTTGCAAAAGGAAATCGTTGACCCGCTCGCTGATAAAATTTTAAGAGGCGAGGCCCCTGAAGACTCTGTTGTTACAATTGACGAAGCAAACGGCTCGTTTAAGCTTACACTAACAAGAAAAGCCAATAACAATAATAAGGAAAAGAACTTGTCTTGACAAAAGCCCGGCAATAAAATAAATTATAATATAGTAATATGGGAATTTTAAAGGGTTTTTACCCTCTGAACACGGCGGAAAGCCGCGGTTAGGGGAAACCGCAAACTCGGGGTGTTTTCATGGCGCTTGTAAAGTGGGACCCGTTCAAGGATTTGATGTTTTTGCAGGACAGGATGAGCCGCATATTTGACGATGCCCTGACCCAGTACAGGGGTATGGGCGGCCTTTCAGGCGCGGCGTGGTTCCCTCCTGTTGACATCTATGAGACGGACGAGAACATAATCGTCAAGGCCGAGATACCGGGCATAGACATAAACAATGTCTCGATAGAGGCCAACGAAAACACCATAACGCTCAAGGGCGAGCGCAGGTTCGAGAAAAACCTCTGCGAGGAGAACTACCACAGGATGGAGCGGTTCTACGGCGCGTTTCAGAGGGCGTTCAACCTGCCCAACCATGTTGACAAGGACAAGGTCAAGGCGAGTTTCAAGGACGGGGTCTTGGAGATAACGGTGCCCAAGGCGTCTTATATCAAGGACAAGGGCATTAAGATAAAGGTCGAGTAATACGAACGCAATAAATGTTTTTATGCTGCGTTGGACTCCTCGGAAAATCCTCAACATACTGCAAAAGTATGTTTCTGGTTTTCCTCGTCGGGGCCTTGTCTAAAACCATTTATTGCGTTCGTATGAGTTTTTAAACCATGACCGAAATACCTGTTGAGATACCCGTAAAGGACAGCCCGGACAAGCCGTCTGCCAAGGCAGCGCACGAACTGTTGCCGCTAAATTTTTCCACATTCATACTGTCCCTCTCCACATCGGTTCTTATGCATCTCGGCGTGGTCGAGAACCCGATTACAAAGCAGAAGGAAAAAGAGCCTGCCGTGGCAAAGCAGACCATAGACCTTATATCGCTCATTAAGGAAAAGACAAAAGGCAACCTTACGGCCGAGGAGGCGAAGCTCATGGACGATGTCCTCCACGAGCTCCGCCTCTGGTACTGCAAGGCGGCCGAATAAAAGGAGAGCGCATGGATTCGACCCCCCGCAAGACCAGAGGTTTCGGATATAAAACCATAATCATAGTCGCGGTTATTTCAATAATATCCGGCGTCGCCATAACCGCAAGGCTTGACTTTACGAACCTTACGAGCGCGCAAAGCTTCTGGAAGGACGCGGTGGACGGCTCTCCCCCCGTAGTCTTAAAGACCGACAACTTCGTTGAGCTTGCGAAGAGGCTGTCGCCCAGCGTGGTGAATATCTCGACAACGCAGAAAATCAAGGAAAGGCCGCACATGCCGCTCCCTGAGTTCAGGGGGCCTTTCGAGGACTTCGGGGACGACTTCAACAAGTTCTTCAACGAACCGAGGGAGTTCAAGCGGCAGAGCCTCGGCTCAGGCTTCATCATAAACAAGGAAGGCTACATCCTTACGAACCATCATGTCATAGAGAACGCCACTGAAATCATAGTAACCTTCTCCGAAAAAAAGAAGGAATACAAGGCAAAGGCAGTGGGCCAGGACCAGAAACTCGACATAGCCCTCATAAAGATTGACGCTGACGAGGATTTACCGGCCGTCACGCTCGGCAATTCGGACGAGCTTCAGATAGGCGAGTGGGTGCTCGCCATAGGAAACCCGTTTGGCCTCGGGGGCACTGTAACCGCCGGCATAGTCAGCCAGAAGGGTAGAATAATAGGCGCGGGGCCTTACGACAACTTCATACAGACAGACGCGTCCATAAACCCCGGCAACTCCGGCGGCCCGCTCTTTAACATAAACGGGCAGGTCGTGGGCCTGAATACGGCCATAATAGCCGGCGGCCAGGGCATAGGATTCGCCACGCCCATAAACATGGCAAAGGAAGTGCTCCTGCAGCTTAAGGAGCGCGGCAGCGTGACAAGGGGCTGGATAGGCGTGAGCATCCAGCAGATGACCCCTGACCTCGCGGCATCCTTCGGCCTTAAGGACGCA
>CAYIRV010000137.1:0-5143 GCA_964365865.1 uncultured Thermodesulfobacteriota bacterium
TCATTAAAAAGACTCCGCGGCACAGGCTCCTTTGTCACATAAGCGGCGATAATCCGCTTTGCCCTTTGCCTGATGCCTTTGGCAAGCTCGGCCTTAAAAGAATTAAGCCCTGACAAGCCGCCTTTCTTTACAACCTGATAGGATATTATGCCCCACCACGGGTCGCAGCATAGGCCGCCGCACCTCAATGTGCATATATCAGAGAAAAAACCTGTGTCTTTTGCAATAGCGCCCATACTTAAGCCGTAAAAGTCCTTCCCAGGGCCTTCATTATCTCCTTAAAAGGCACTGCGCCCTCCCTTAAGAGGGTTATCTTTCCACCTTCCATGTCAATCACAGTGGACGGGGCCTTTGACTTTAGCCTTCCTCCGTCAATCACGACATCCACCTTGTCGCCGAAGTAGCCGACGACCTCCCCTCTGCTTTCCGCGGGCTTTCTGCCTGCCGGGTTTGCGCTCGTGGCTGTGATGGGTGAATTTATCGCTTCGAGAAGCCTTTGGCATACAGGACTGCTTGAGACCCTGACCCCTATCTTTCCAGTCCTGCCTGTAACTGAGTCCGGAATTTTCATGTTTGCCCTGAAAAGCATAGTCAAAGGCCCGGGCCAGAACTTATCCATCAGGACCATTGCCTCTTGAGACACATCCGAGGCCACGGACGCGAGCATGGAAGCGTCTTTTATGATAAGCGCAACCGGCTTGCCCTTCACGCGGCCCTTTAAGGCAAAAAGTTTCTCAAGGGCGTTTATGTTAAAAGGGTCAACCCCGAGGCCGTAGAATGTCTCCGTGGGGAACGCTATGACGCCGCCCCTCTTGAACGCGGATGCGGCTTCATCGAAAGGGGAACGGCAGACGGGAACAAACGGAGGGCTTTTTTTAGGATATGACTTCAACTTGTTTGTTAGAGGACAGAACGGTTCAGGCAGCAACTTCTAATTTGTAAAGATTACGGACAGGGAACTTCTTGCTCGCATCAAGTATCTCAATGCCGACAATTTTATCATTCCGGGTTGTATGCAGTATTACCCCCTCGCTGATTTCAACCGCGCCTTCAGGATGCCTTGAAGATAATTGAATGTATGCGGCATCCGTTCCTTTGTCGTATTGAACCTTCATTTTTTACCCCTCCTGAACGGCTTTTTTAACGGATAGGCTGTTATTATAAAAACTCCTTCTCCCTTTTTGTATATGACCTTGAGAGGAAAACCGGAGAAACGGCCCTTACAATTTTTTAAGACGATTTGTTTATCCTTGGCAATCGCAGTGGAATCAGGCGAAAGAACCGCATCAACTATGTCAGACTCTATTATACCATACAAACGCATATTATTTCTTGCATGCCTTGATATCTTTATCTTCATGCGCCTGCGGCGCTCAGCCGCGCTTCTTAAGCCTCGCGGCCTTTTCAGCAACCGCCTTTGCAAGACCGGCCTTATAGCCCTTAAGCTTAAGCCGGAGCCTTGCGTCAGCGATTGAAAGCATCTGTGCCGCCAATATCCCGGCGTTCCGGGCGCCTGCCTTGCCTATGGCCACTGTGGCGACAGGCACGCCAGCGGGCATCTGGACGGTTGAAAGCAGGGCATCCAACCCCTTCAAAGGGCTTGAGCCGATGGGCACGCCTATGACAGGGAGCGCGGTATTCGCGGCTATGAACCCGGCAAGGTGCGCGGCGCTGCCCGCGCCGGCTATGATGACCCTCAAACCCCGCTTTTCAGCGCTCTCGGCATACTTGGCCGCAAGGGCCGGGGTTCTGTGCGCCGATATTATAGTCGTCTCATACGGGACTCCGAAGCCTTTTAAGGCATCGGACGTCTCCTCCATGACAGCCAAGTCAGAATCGCTTCCCATAACTATGCCAACGAGCGGCTTATGCCTTTGCATATGACCTCCATCTGCCGGTTACCGGTTTTTACCAAGCGCCTTCTTGCCTATGTCCTTCCTGTAATATGCGCCGTCAAATGAAATCCTGTCCACGGCGGCATACGCCCTTTCAATAGCGTCCTTTATCGTGTCTCCGAGCGCCGTAACCCCCAAAACCCGGCCGCCTGATGTGATTGTCTCATTGTCCTTAAGGGCTGTCCCTGCGTGGAATACCATCACATCATCCAACCTTGAGGCGTCTTCGAGGCCGCGTATGACCTTGCCCTTTTCGTAATCCCCGGGATACCCTTTTGAGGCCATGACAACGCAGACAGACGCCCTCTCAGACCATTTTAGTTTTACGCCTTCAAGCCTTCCTTCAACCGCTGAAACGAGCAGTCCCGCGAGGTCTCCTTCGAGCCTCATGAGTATGGGCTGTGTTTCCGGGTCCCCTAACCTGCAGTTGAACTCCAACGCCTTGGGCCTGTTGTCCTTTATCATAAGCCCTGCGTAAAGCACCCCTTTATATGGTATGCCCTCGGCCTCCATTGCCTTTACGGCAGGCACCATGATAGTGTCCATTATTTCCTTTTCGAGCGCAGGGGTGAGCACAGGCGCAGGGCTATACGCGCCCATGCCGCCCGTGTTCGGGCCTTTGTCGCCGTCGCCTATGGCCTTATGGTCCTGCGCGGGCGCGAGCGGGATGACCGTAGAGCCGTCTGTTACGGCAAGGAACGACGCCTCCTCTCCTTCGAGGAATTCCTCTATGACAATCGTGTCCCCTGCGCTCCCAAACGCCTTTTTCTCCATAATGAGGCCAACGGCATCACTTGCCTCGTCCATTGTCCCGCATATTATGACGCCCTTGCCGGCGGCAAGGCCGTCGGCCTTGACGACATACGGCGGATGTCCTGCCTTTATGTATTTGATTGCCTCCGCATAACCGCTGAACCTGCGGTATTCTGCCGTGGGTATGCCGTAACGCGCCATCAAGTCCTTGCTGAACGCCTTGCTCCCTTCTATTTGAGCGGCCTTTTTCGATGGGCCGAAGAGCTTAAGCCCTGCCTTTTCAAACTCGTCCGCAATGCCGAGGGTAAGGGGCAGCTCAGGGCCTGCCACAGTCAGGTCAATCCTGTTTTTCAAGGCATAGTCCTTAAGCCCCCGGATGTCCTTTGCGGGGATATTTATGTTCTCGCCGACAAGCCTTGTCCCGGCGTTTCCCGGGGCGATATAGACCTTTTCAACGCCGACAGAGCCTGAAAGCTTCCACGCGAGCGCGTGCTCCCTTGCCCCGCTTCCGATGACGAGTATTTTCATAAAAACCTTTTTCCCAAACGACTCAGTGTCTGAAGTGCCTTATGCCGGTAAAGACCATGGCTATGCCGTATTCGTCAGCGGCCATTGCCACCTCTTCGTCCTTTATCGAGCCTCCGGGCTGGATGACGGCCGTTATGCCGTGCTTGCCGGCCATGTCAATATTGTCCTTGAACGGGAAAAAGGCGTCTGATGCGAGGACAGCGCCCTTTACATCAAAGCCCGCGTCCCCTGCCTTCATGACCGCGAGCCTTGTGGAATCTATCCGGGACATCTGACCCGCGCCTATGCCTATTGTCATCAAGTCCTTGGCAAGCACAATGGCGTTGCTCTTGACATGCCTGCAGACATTCCACGCGAAAAGCATGTCCTCAAGCTCCTTGTCGTTCGGGGCGCGTCTGGTGGCTGTCTTTAAGTCGGCCGCGCTTCCAAGGTCAGGCGTCTGGAGCAGAAACCCTCCTGAGACCTTCTTCACATCAAAGCAGCATGACCCTTCGCCGATATCGCCCGCCCCGTTTTTGCCGGTCTCGATGATGCGGAGGTTTTTCTTGGCGGATAACAGCTCGACCGCGTCCTTATCAAACTCGGGCGCTATTATTACCTCAAGGAAGATTCTGGATACGGCCTCGGCCACATCCCTTGTTACAACCCTGTTGAATCCCACTACGCCGCCGAAGGCCGAGGTCTTGTCGCAGGAATAAGCATTGAGATACGCTCTTACGAGCGATTCCTTTGACGAGGCAACGCCGCAGGGGTTGTTGTGCTTTATTATCGCGGCCGCGGCCTCGTGGAACTCGGATACTATCTGCAGCGCGGCGTTCATGTCTAATATGTTGTTGTATGAAAGCTCTTTCCCGTGGACCTGCCGGGCGCCGGCAAGCCCTGTGGAGTCAATGGCCGCGCACCTGTAGAATGCGGCCTTCTGGTGCGGGTTTTCGCCGTACCTTAAATCCTGCACCTTCTCGAACTGCACGGTTATGGTATCAGGGAACTTCTTGGCAGGCTCCACGGCCGGCATGTCCGGGACTGACGAGAGATAATTCGATATCGCGCCGTCGTATCTGGCCGTGAGCTGAAACGCCTTTTTGGCGAGCCTGAACCGTGTCTCCCTCGAAAGCATGCCCTTTTTATCCGCGAGTTCCTTTGTGATGGACGGATAATCATCCGGGGCAACCACCACCGCCACATCGTTGAAGTTCTTGGCCGCGGCCCTGAGCATTGCCGGGCCGCCTATGTCTATGTTCTCGACCGCCTCCTCGAAGGACGCGTGCTTTTTGACCGTATCCTCGAAGCCGTAGAGGTTCACCACCACCATGTCAATGGGCGCTATGCCCGAATCCTGCATCTCTTTCAAGTGCCGGGGGTTGTCCCTCATGCCGAGTATGCCGCCGTGTATCTTGGGATGAAGGGTCTTAAGCCTGCCGTCGAGCATCTCCGGCATGCCGGTGTATGAGGATATGGGTATTACATTAACGCCCGCGTCCTTCAATATCTCGGCTGTCTTGCCTGTTGAGATAATCTCGACATTCATGGCCGCGAGCTTTTTTGCAAACTCCGCGATTCCTCTTTTGTCCGTAACGCTTATGAGCGCCCTCTTGACTTTCTTCATAGCCCTTCTCCCTGTATGTTTATGCAATAACGCGATATATTTTTATACCGCTTTTCAGCCTCAAAAATCCATATTTTTAATAAACTCCCTCTCGAACGCAGGGGTTCCGGAAAGGGAGACATATTTAGCCTCTTTTGCGATAAACTCGGCCTCGCGCTTTTTGTCTTCATGCCCGGCAGCAGATGCCGCACCCAACAAGGCCGCGTCCCCGGCAAACCTGAGCTTTCCCTTTAAGCCCCTGTCTAACAGGCCGATTGCAAAAACGCCTTCATCCCTCAGGCTTTCGCCAAAGGCCCCGGCCAGCCATACTTCCTCTATCTCTTCCCGGCCCGCGCCGGCCTTTGTCATTAAAACCTCCACA
>CAYIRV010000138.1:0-5111 GCA_964365865.1 uncultured Thermodesulfobacteriota bacterium
AGCTTATACACAATGTCGCCATGCAGCACGGCGGATTTTCGGTCTTCGGCGGCGTGGGCGAAAGGACGAGGGAAGGCAACGACCTCTGGGTGGAAATGAAGGAGGGCGGCGTCATTGACAAGACCGCGCTCATATACGGGCAGATGAACGAGCCTCCGGGCGCAAGGGCGCGCGTGGGACTCTCGGCCCTTACGGCAGCCGAATACTTCAGGGACGAGGAAGGCCAGGATGTGCTTCTCTTCATAGACAACATCTTCAGGTTCATTCAGGCCAACTCCGAGGTCTCGGCGCTTCTCGGGCGCATACCTTCGGCTGTCGGATACCAGCCCACGCTCTCGACCGATGTGGGCGAGCTTCAGGAAAGGATTACATCCACCACCAAAGGCTCCATCACATCGGTTCAGGCCATATATGTCCCTGCCGACGACCTGACCGACCCGGCCCCGGCAACGACATTCGCGCACCTTGACGCCACGACCGTCCTTTCGAGGCAGATAGCGGAACTCGGCATATACCCGGCCGTTGACCCGCTCGATTCCACATCCCGGATACTCGACCCGCAGATAGTCGGGGACGAGCACTATAAGGCGGCCCGCCGGGTCCAGCAGATACTCCAGAAGTACAAGGACCTGCAGGACATCATAGCCATACTCGGCATGGACGAGCTTTCAGAGGAAGACAAACTCGTTGTAACGAGGGCAAGGAAGATTCAGAGGTTTTTGTCCCAGCCCTTCTTTGTCGCAGAGCAGTTCACGGGCGCGCCCGGCAAATATGTCCCGGTAAAGGACACAATAAAAGGCTTCATGGGCATAGCCGACGGCCTCTACGACGACATACCCGAACAGGCATTCTACATGGTAGGGACAATAGAAGAGGCCATTGAAAAGGCAGGGAGGATACGGGCCTCGTTATAAATCCCGTTTACGGCATCAGGCCCGTTACGGAAGAACTTTATGGCTGAAAACTTTCTTCTCGAAATAGTATCTCCCGTCAGAAAACTCCTTTCAAGGGAGGTGGAGGAGGTGGTCGCGCCTGGGTTTGTCGGCGAGTTCGGCGTGCTCGCATGGCACACGCCCCTTATCACGCTCCTCAAGCCAGGGGTCGTAACCTACAAAAAGGGGGCAGAGGCGGGCCATATAGTCATAGGAAAAGGCTACGCGGAAGTGGGCCACAAGAGGACTACCATACTCGTTGACACGGCGGAACTTCCATCTGATATTGACTTGGATGAGGCCAAAAACACGCTCTCAAAGACAGAGGAGGCGCTTAAGAAGCTCACTGCTTATGACGCCGAATACGAGGGGCTTGCCGAGGCCGCTGAATTCCAGCAGGTCCGGATAGCCGTCAAGGAAAAACATAAGGCTTGATGCGCGGGCCGCGCTGTTCCTCTTTTAACATCTTCCATATATAAGGCTGCCTTTAAAAATCAGCTATCTTTTCCGGGTCTTGGCAGGGTGGAAATAAAAAGCGCAGCATATATTTTAATATGTGAGCATTTTTATTTCCGCCCCCCGCTTACTATATGCGGGGGGCGGCCTAACAGAGAGTCCGGGGGAAAGAGCGATTTTTAGAGGCAGCCTTAAGTTATTTCACCTTCGGCGTTATGGCGAGCCTTGCCTTGCCGTCCTTGACATAGACCTTCACATCCACATCCGCTGTTTTATACCGGCTCTCGGCCTGTTCCCTCGACTTCTCAACGCTCTTTGCGAAAGACTCGTATGTAATCCCTCCCACAGGCTCGTTGCACTGCTTCTTGGCGTCAATGTATTGCCTGTAGGCGTCCTTGAGGCGGCCGTCCTCATGCGCCGGCCTCGGGCCTGTCTCCACAGGCGGCTGCATAACGGCGGAAACCTCTTCCCTCAATTCGCGGCCCGCCCCTGAAGCGGCAGACATCACGGAAGGCGCCCTGTAAAATGTGCCTTCCTCTATGGCCCTCAAGACCCTTGTCCAGTACTGCTTGTAGGAGCTGAATTTGGCGACAAGGGTGTTGAAGCGGAACTTCAGGGATGTGCTCGTGATGCTCTTGTTGCTGTAAAGGAGGATGAGTTTATCCACCTCATCCCTGAGCTTGGCCGGCTCGCGCTTTATGAGCCTCATGAAGTACTGCTCATAATCGGTCTTCAGGCGCACGATTTTTGAATCCAACAGGTCTATGTCTTCCTTGATGCCCATACGGTTAAAAGAGCGCGGCGAGCGAGAGCGAGATATTCGAAGACTCTTCGTTCGTTCCTGAGAGGTGGTCCCTGTCGCTTAATGTCGAGTATTCGAGCTGGGCGAAAGCGTTCTGGAGCACGCTATATCTGAGCATAAAGCCCCTGAGCCTTGCGCGTTTTTTGCCGGATTCCCTCAATACATCGCTGCGCGCGGCCATGCCGAGCTTGGGGAGCGGCATATAGTGCGCCTCTATGACATGGTTGTCGGATGCCGCGGCGCCGTGGCGCAGGGACCTGAAAAACCCGGCGGTCAAGGCCGCGGCGCCAAAATCGTATTCGCCTGCAATCCCCCATTTGTCGTATGACTCGTCGCCTGAAGGGGTTTTCTCTCTGCCTACCCGGTAGATGGCGCCGATATTCAGGTCATCGTTGAATGAGGCTGAGTAAGAGGCGTAGAGGCCCTTGAGCCTGTCGTCGTCCGACACATCCTCCCTTGCTCCGCCTATGGCGTATCGGTGCGAAATCGAGCTGTCGTGGTTTTCCGAAGAAGACAGATGTCCGTTGAACTCAACAAGGCGCGCGCCTTCTTCGAGGAGCCTCAGCCCTGATTCCGCAAGATACATTTGTCCGAGGAGGCTCTGGTGCGGACGCATGAAGGGGAGGGCTATGTCAGACTGGCCGAATTTTATGTTTAAAACCCCGGCCCCGGGAGGCCCGATGATGTCGTTGAACCTGACGAACGCCTGACTGATTTCAGCCTCATACTGGTTTGCGCCGCCAGCGCCGGCCTCTTTGAACTCAACGACAGCCATGGCTGATACAACGCCTGAGGAGCCGAACGCCCCGCCGCCGAAAAGTTCAACCTCTTCAACAGACAGATTCGAGGAACGCGCCTCTCTGCCTGATGTCTTTACCCCGTTTAAAGACGCCGCGGCCTCGACCTCGATCGAGAGGGGAACCGTTGTCATGTCCTTTACATCCTTCCACGATTCCTCTGCCTCGAAGCGGTATCCGTTCGTGCGGAAGGTGCGGCCCTTTTCATTGAGCTTTGGGATAAGGGTATGGCAGTATGCGCAGTTCCTGCCCACCTGCCGTGAGAAAAACGGCACTGCGCCTGCCTCAGGGGGCAGGATGGCCGCAACGAAAAAAAGCAAGAGCGCAACAGGCAAAAGCCCCGCCGCAATGTTCAAAAGCCTTTTGGCTGGAACCATGTGAAAAAAGCGTCCTTTCCGCGCCGCGATATTTTTCATTTTCCGAGCCTGACCGCTTTAATGTCAGCGTCCGCGCCAATCCCGACGGTGAACGGGAAGGAGACATAATGCCTTCTCTTTGCCGTTGCATCGTCATGCACCGCAAGGCCGAAGGAGAATACATCGCCTTCCTTAATGTCAATGTCCTGCCCGTCCTTTGCCTTGAGCGCCCTTTTAAACACTGCGGCGTACCTGTTGTCCGACCACCCGCCGCTTGCCTCGATAGAGGCGTTGTCCTCCCAGAGCCTGTCCTCCAATATCCAGCCGTCGAGGGCATGGACAGATGCCTCAATGAACTCCGCTGACCACAGGTCTATCGAGTATCCGGCGCTTAAGAGCCTTTCGAGCTCTTTTTCGCTTTTTCTCTTTGACCACGAATCCCTCGCGTAAAAGGCGTAGAGCCGGACATCGTCGCGGCCGAGCTTAGAGTAGTACGGGTCCGAGGTTATCTCCTTTTTTGAGTGGGCCTTGGGCATTGCGGTTAAGTCGTCATGGCATGAGATGAAGCAGCCGTATTTCCTGAATGCCGCTGAGGCATTGTTGAGCTGCAGGGACACCCTGTCCCGGATAACGCCCGGGGCGTTTTTAGCGCGCCATGACGCGCCTTTTGAAGGCCATTCGACCCTTATGTATATGAAGTCCTTGTCGTACGCGGCCTGAACCATGGCATCGAGGGTCCCGAGCTTACCCGGGGTGGGGTTAGGCTCAAACAGGTCGCGGGATTTTTTCATGTGCAGCTTGCCTGAGGCGATTTCGTCGGCCTTGAGGTCCAACTCCCCGGCCTTGCTCAGGTGGCAGTACCTGCAGTCTTTTCTTTCCCGCTTGATTTCGCGGCTTCCGAGCCTGTGGTCTTCCCCTGTAACGAACTCCCATGAGGCCGCGCCCGGGTAAAAGAGCGTGAGTCCAACAGGCCTTACGGCGCTCCAATTGACCTCTGTTGCTCCGGAGGCCGCGGGAGCGGCAAGGGCAGCAAGCGCGGCAAACGCGGCAACATACTTTAAGACTTCTTTCATAACAGCCATCTTTCTCCCTGATAAGGGCTGGACGCTAAAAAAGGGTTCAGGTCTTGAAATTGCCTACGGTGCTCCTCAATGCCTCGGCCTGCCTGTTAAGCTCCATCACGGTCTTTTCAAGCCTTGAAGCCAGGCCGGAGTTGTCTAACGCCGCCTGCCGGACGGTCTCTATGGCCGAGAGGATTTTCTCGGAGAGCATGAGCTGCTCGTATGTGGCCTCTGCCACGCGCGAGGCCTTGTCCGCGGCATGCGCTATCGCGTCGGACACATGCCTTGTCTCCTTCGTCTGTTCAAGGGTGGAAAGGCGCGCCTTTTCCATGAACTCTTTCATCTCAGCCGTGTCCTTGAGGATTTCCTTTGCGGCGACGGACTCCTCCTTCGCTGCCTTCTTGATGCCCGCGACCATCTCGTTTATCACGCGCGTGGCGTTTGATATCTGCTCCACGCCCGCGGTCTGCTCCTGTGTGTCCTTTTCTATGAGCTTGGCCATCTCAAATGACTTCCTCGTTGATTCGAGAATCTTCAAGAGGGCATTCTCCGAGTCGCGGGAAAGGTTCACCCCGTCGGCGACCTTCTCCGAACTCCTCTGCATGGACTCGACGGCCACCGAGGCCTCCCCCTGAACCTGCTTTATAAGCCCCGCGATTTCCTTGGTCGAAACACCAGTACGCTCTGCCAGCGCCTTAATCTCATCG
>CAYIRV010000139.1:0-5072 GCA_964365865.1 uncultured Thermodesulfobacteriota bacterium
TGATGACGGTTTTGTTACGAGAAAGGATATTGACGCGGCCAAGGCTACTTTGGACGCGCTTGCAGCCCAGCTTGATTCCGCCGTTGCCCGGAGCCTGACCGCGGATGCCAATTACAGAACCTCCAGGGCGCACATAAAATCCATTGAAGCACGGGTGCCGGTCGCAGAGGCAAAAAAGGCCGAGGCAGAGGCCGAGCTTAAGGCGCTTAAGGCCGCGCTCGACGATACGATTGTCCGCTCCCCCATAACCGGCGTGGCGGCCTACAAGGCATTTGAAGCAGGCGAGTTCGTCCGGCAGGGCGACGGCATATACACGGTGCACGACCTCAGGGACATCTGGGCAAGGATTGATGTGGAGGAGACCGACATAGGCAAAATCAGGCTCGGCCAAGGCGCTGAGGTAAGACCCTCCGGACTCACTGACAAGTCCTACAACGCAAAGGTCATAGAGGCCGGCGAGGTCGGCGGCTTCGCTACACAGAGGGATGTGACGAGGGGCAGGCAGGACATAAAGACATTCAGGGTTAAGGCCGGCATAGAGCAGCCTGACGGGCGGCTGAAGCCCGGCATGACGGTCAATGTAAGGATATATTTCAGATGAGCGCGGAAAACGGATTATCCGTTGAGACTAAAGACATTGTGAAGGCTTACAACGGGCTGAACGCGCTCGCCGGAGTAAGCCTTTCAATAAATGAGGGCGAGTTCTTCGGCCTTCTCGGGCCTAACGGCGCGGGCAAGACCACGCTCATAAGGATACTCACGACACTGATAAAGCCCACATCCGGGAGCGCGAGCGTTTTTGGGTTCGATGTGGTGAAGGACGCGGCCTCGGTTCGTAAATCCATCGGCGTTGTTACTCAGGCCATGACAACGGACCTGGACCTTACGGGCAGGGAGGCGCTGGACATTTACGCGCGTTTTTACGGCATGCCGAAGGCCGAGAGGACCGAGCGCACAGGAATCCTCCTTGAGATGGTCGGGCTTACGGAAAGGGCCGATGACCTCGTGGCAGCTTATTCCGGCGGCATGAGGAGGAGGCTCGAGATAGCGAGGGGCCTCATACACAAGCCCCGGATACTCATACTCGACGAGCCGACCATAGGGCTTGACCCGCAGAGCAGGATTGTCGTATGGGAACTCCTTAAGGAGTTCAGGAAACAGGACAGGCTGACGATACTCCTGACCACGCATTACATGGAGGAGGCAGAGACCCTTTCTGACAGGGTAGCGATAATAGACAAGGGCAGCATCGTGGCGCTCGATACCGTGGACGGTCTTAAAAGGGCGCTCCCGCAAAAGGATGTGGTAGAGCTTACAGTGGCTCCCGATGCCGTGGAAAAAGCCGTTGCACGGATAACGGCGCTCAAATACCCAACTCCAGCCGTCATTGACTCGACTCTAATCATATCCGTTGACATGGGCGCTCAGGCCATGCCTGAGCTTATATCCGCGCTCAATTCAGCCGGAGTCAATATCAAAAAGGCGATTCTCAAACAGCTTACGCTCGAGGATGTCTTCATCCACTTTACCGGAAGGCCCATAAGGGAGGAGGAGGCAAAGAAGGTGAGCTTCTTCTTGGGCGCGGGCGTGCCCGCAAAGTGGGGAAGGTAGTCCGGACAGCAGTTTTTCTAAGAGGTTTGCATCGTGGAGATAAGCATAAGGACAAAGGTAATAATAAGCTTTGCATCCATATTAGCCCTTCTCGGGTATGTCGGGGCAACGGCATACTTGAACAGGAATATACTGTTCAAGGGCATGCTTGAGCTCGAAGGACTGGCAGAGGAGATGTCCCTGATATCGAGGCTGCAACTCGACATTGACAGGGCTGTAATGCCGCCCAACGACTATATTATAACAGGGGACGCCGGAGAGAAGGTATTGTTCGAGTCAATAGCCAAAGAGGTCGAAGAGGGGTTCAGGCTCCTTGAGACAACTGACCACAAAGGCCATGATTCGTCAATATACGGAGAGGCCCGGATGAAATTCCAACTGCTCGAGGCCAAGGCAGGCTATATATTCGCTATCAGGAAGCCGGTTGGCAGCAGAAAGGGCGCGCTTCTCACTGAGGAGATTGACGCCGGGGCCTCGGACATCATCGTAAACAGCCTTGACAAGGCATACGGGGCCGCGAAGCAGGAGCTCGACTCAGCCGTTAAAAACGCCGCCATAGCGAGGAAGAGCGCGGATATGCTCCTTTGGGCAAGCGTTGTCTTGAGCGCTTTTGCGGCCATCGTCCTTATCGCCTATCTTTCCCGGTCAATACTCAGACCCATAAGGCTGTTTACTGAAGGCGCCGCCATAATAGGGAAAGGAGACCTTGGCTACAGGGTCGATCTCCGCGACGGGGTGGAGATGAACGCTCTCGCCCGCGAGTTCAACATCATGGCCGACAGGCTGAGCGAATCTTATTCATCGCTGGAGAAAAGGGTTGAGGAAAGGACTCACGAACTGAAAGACCTGACCGAGAGGCTTAAGGAGCTTGCAATAACCGACGGCCTTACCGGGCTATACAACAGCAGGTATTTCTACGAGCGCCTCGGTTCGGAGGTGGACAGGGCCGCGCGCTACAACCATCAGTGTTCCTTTATAATGGCGGACATTGACCACTTCAAGCACTATAACGACACAAACGGCCACCTCGAAGGCGACAATGTCCTTAGGCGCGTGGCCCTCTGCATAAAGGGCGGTATGAGGGCGCAGGATATAGCCGTGAGATACGGCGGGGAGGAGTTTTCCGTGATACTTCCCGAGACAGATAAGAAGGAGGCCCTCGCGGTTGCCGAAAGGATAAGACAGAATGTGCTTGGCGAAGCCTTTCTGCATGAGGAAAAACAGCCCGGAGGGGCGCTGACGATAAGCTTGGGCGTTGCCTCGTTCCCGGAGGACGGAGAGACACCCAAGGGGCTTATAGCCTCTGCTGACAAGGCCCTTTACAAGGCCAAGGACGCCGGCAGGAACAGGGTTGAGGCATATGCCGCGCCCGTTGGTTCCTGACCTGCCGCATACATCAGGCAAACATGCACCGTTTCTTAGCCATACTCGAAAGGGATTTGAGGAAGTTTATAAGGAACCCGCTAATCGTGGCGATTAGCGTCCTTATGCCCATACTCTATCTCGTCATCTTAGGCTCGTCATTTCAGGGCGAGCTTAAGAACCTGCCTCTGGCCGTAGTTGACCTCGACAATGGGCCTGATGCCGCGCGCGTCTCTGAAATTCTTATGTCAATAGAGGCCGGGCCCAAGACCTTGAAGGTTTACAGGCTCCATGACCAGGGCTTTGCCCTCGAAGGCGTCAGGAGCGGCCTTTTCAAAGCCGTCCTGATAGTGCCTGAGAACTTCAGCAGGCGGCATGATAGGGGCGAGGCCGCCGCGCTCGGCCTCTTCCTCGACAACTCGGATACCGTGTCCGCAAGGGCCATACAAGGCGCGCTCGTTGGCGCGCTCCCGTCCATCAAGGCCGAGTTCATCCCTGTAAGGGGAGAACATCCCGGCGTTGGATTAAGCGTATCGGAGATTTACAGAAAGATTGACTATGACCAGACCCTTATCCCCGGGGTCGTGATTATGGCCATATTCTTAGGCGCAATGACAACAGGGGCATTCAACCTCGTGATGGACAAGTTCTTAGGCGTTGAGGAGGGCTACTTTCTTACCCCGCTTACCAAGATAGACATGGTGCTCGGCCTTATAGTGAGCGGGCTTATAATTACGACGCTGACAGCCCTCGTTGTGCTGTTTCTCGGGTCCCTCATATCAGGGCTCCACCTCTGGAGCACGCTTACCTTTAGCGGATTTTTCTTTGTGCTGACCGTGATTATCCTTTCCACCCTCGGGCTTCAGGGCCTTATGTTCGTGGTCATGAGCAGGGCGAATCATCCGAGGATAGTCGGGGTGCTGGGCGGTTTTTTGAATGTGATGTTATTCTTTCCGAGCGGCGCCATATATCCCATAGAGTCGTTTCCCGTATGGCTCAAGGTCTTTGCGAAATTCAACCCTGAGACCTATTCAGTGAGCGCGCTTAAGGCACTACTCTTCAAAGGCGCGGGATTCGGCGCTATACAGGGCGATATGGCGTATTTGGCGGCATTCGCGTTCTTTGCCATTATACTCGGCACCATCACCTTCAAGCGCTCGCTCTAAAAAAACCTTGACTTAACAGCGTGTTTTGTATTATAAATTTCAGGACAATCGAATATCGTTCAATTCTTATCAAGAGTGGCAGAGGGACAGGCCCGTTGAAGCCACAGCAACCGGGGTATCGCGTAAGCGCTCCCGTCAGGTGCTAACTCCTGCAAGGCTTGTTGAAATGCGGCCTTGGAAGATAAGAGGAAAGTGCGTTTACCTCTTCTTAGCTTCTGAGAAGGGGTTTTTTTTTAACTAACCATTAAACCGGAATTTCAAGCCGTATTGCGCGGTTTTTCGGAAGGAGAGTCAAATGGGTTATATGAAGTGTTTAAGATGCAGGGAGTGCGGAAAAGAGTACCGTAAAGAGGCGCTCCATGTATGCGAGCTTTGTTTCGGCCCTCTCGAGGTCAGCTATGATTATGAAGGCATAAGAAAGGTTTTAACCAAAGACGAGATAGCCAAGAGGCCGCCGAACATGTGGAGATACAAGGAACTTCTCCCCCTCGAAGGCGAGGTGGCCGTGGGCGGGCAGGTAGGGTTTACTCCGCTTGTAAGGGCCAAAAACCTCGCTCATGCGCTCGGCGTCAAGGAACTCTATCTTAAGAACGACGCGGTAAACTATCCCACGCTCTCGTTCAAGGACAGGGTGGTGTCGGTCGCCATATCAAGGGCAAGGGAACTCGGTTTTTCCATCGTGGCGTGCGCATCCACCGGGAATTTAGCCAACTCCGTAGCCGCTAACGCCGCGGCCTGCGGTATGCCGAGCTATGTGTTCATCCCGTATGACCTTGAGCAGACCAAGATTACCGGCACGCTCATATACGGCTCTACTGTCGTGGGCATAAGGGGCACATACGACGAGGTGAACCGCCTGTGCAGCGAAATAGCCGGGAAATACGGCTGGGCGTTCGTGAACATAAACATAAGGCCCTATTACGCCGAGGGCTC